>NZ_CZVH01000039.1:0-15881 GCF_001458555.1 Candidatus Kryptobacter tengchongensis
ATCTTCTTCTTGAAAAAATTCTGCTTGAGGCTGAATTAATGGATCTTAAAGCGAATCCAAAGAAAAAAGCCCGTGGTGTTGTAATTGAATCAAAACTTGATAAAGGACGTGGTCCTGTTGGAACAGTTCTTGTGCAAAATGGAAGTTTAAAAATTGGTGATCCGTTAATTCAGCCTCAAGCAGAATTTTTTCAAGAAGAAGATCAACATTTTTACCATACTTTGCTGAAATCTCAACACATTGATACTTCCCACCCCAATCCTCAACAAGGATCCCTCTTTCAGCAAGTTGTTGTCTAATTTTGTCTGGATTTGCTTCTGGTTTATCAATTTTATTTATTGCAACGATTATTGGAACATTTGCAGCAAGTGCATGGTTAATTGCTTCAACAGTTTGAGGCATAACTGCGTCATCAGCTGCAACGACAAGAACAACTATATCTGTAACCTGAGCACCACGAGCACGCATTGCTGTAAACGCTTCATGTCCCGGGGTATCAATGAATGTGATCTGCTTGCCGTTTGGAAGGGTCACTTGATACGCTCCTATGTGCTGGGTTATACCACCAGCTTCACCAGCAACTATGTTACTTTGCCTTATGTAATCAAGGAGCGTTGTCTTCCCGTGATCAACATGACCCATGATCGTCACAACAGGGGGTCTCGGTTCAAGGTCTTCAGGACGATCAGGTTCTTCCTTAATTACATCTTCAAGATATTCCTCAGCCTTTTCAACTTCAAAACCATAATCGCTTGCTATAAGAGTTATAGTGTCAAAGTCAAGTCGCTGATTTATAGAAACAACAAGCCCAAGGTTAAGACACTTTTTAATTATCTCACTTGCTGAAACCCCCATGATATTTGCAAGTTCATTAACAGTGATGAATTCAGCAACGCTTATTTTCCTTCTTTCCTTTTCAAGTTGTTCTATCTTTTTCTCCTCTTTCTCTTGTCTTTCTTTCTTCTTCCGTTTTTTGATTATTTCTCTTATATCTGGACCTGCTTCTTCCATTTCTGCAAGCGTCTGATCAATCCTTCTCAAAATTTCTGCTTCATCAATTTCAACCCTGCTTCGTTTGCTCTTCTTTATAGGTTTCTTTATTTCAATATCTTCAATTTCAACAAATTTTCTCTTCTTCTCTCTTCTTTCCCTTGCTTGCTTTTTCTTTCTCGTCTCATCCTTTGCTACTTCAACCTCGGGCGCATGAACAATTTCCTCAACCTTTCCCTCCTTCACAGGTTTTGGTTTCTCCTCAAATCTTCTAATTCTTCTATCCCTCTTCCTTTCCCTATCTCTTTCTCTTCTTCTATCTCTATCTCTTTCCCTATCAAACTTTCTATCTCGGGTTCCTCTCATCTTATCCACATCAACATAAACCATTTCACCCTTTCTATGCCCTTTCTCCGCTTCAACTGATTCTGCTTCCGACTCAGACGAAATCACCTCTGCCTTACCTTCAACCGGCTCTTCAACTTGATCAATCTGCTCCTGTGCAACAACTTGAGTTGGCTCTTGCGCTACGACTGGCTCCTCAACTTGCTTTATTTCTTCCTGTATCTCAACTTTTTCTTCGCTTTCCTTAGCTTTCTCTTCAACAACTTCACTTGAAACAACTTCTTCTACCTTTTCCTCCGGCACGATTTGCTCCACCTGAACCTGATGTGTGGATTCGGCAACTTCACCTACTTCAATCTCCCCGGCTGGTTGAATGAACCCACTTTCCACGGTCTCAGTTTTAACCTCAATTGTCTGCGAAGTTTCAACTTTTTCCTCAACCACTGGCTTTGTTTCAACCGCTACAGCCTCGGTGATTTTCATTTCCCTTTCCTTCTTCCTCTTCTGACGCTCAGCCAGCTCTCGCTCATGCTTATAGTGTCTATTTATTATCTCAAGCATCTTATCATCAACCGGGGACATATGATTCTTCACATCAAATCCCTGCTTCTGTAAAAAACTGACAAGCTCATCTGATGATATGTTAAGTTCCTTTGCTATTTGATATACTCTTCTCGGCATGGTTGTTAGGATTTGGTTTAAATTATCTTGAAGCTCTCCTTATAATACTTCTCAATTTCTTTATTTTATTATCGTCAATTCCCTGCAAACCTGAAAGAATTGACTTTATATTTTCATCTGGTAGAGCAAGATAATCCCTGTTGGTCTCAATACCAGCATCTTTAAGACGCTGATAGATTTCATCACCAATTTGATCCTTCAAATCAGATAGACGAATTATTTTGCGAACATCTTTTTTCTCTCCCTCAATAATCATTATTTCAATATTATAGCCTGTCAACAAAGAAGCAAGTTTAACATTTATACCATCATCTCCAATTGCAGTTGAAACTTCTTCTGGTGGAACATAAACAAGAGCTGTTTTTCGGCTTTCATCAATTTCAACCCCTTTCGGTTTTGCCGGTTGTAATGCTCTTGCTACAAAAATTGCTGGATCATCACTATATGCAATCACATCTATATTTTCATTGTTAAGTTCCTTTACTATTGAGTGAATTCTCACACCTTTCATCCCAACACATGCACCAACCGGATCAACTCTCTCATCCGTTGATGCAACTGCAATTTTTGATTTTTTCCCTGCTTCCCTTGCAACATTTTTTATTACAACTATACCATCGTAAACCTCCGGTATCTCAAGCTCAAATAATTTAACAAGAAACAACGAATCAGCCCTTGAAACTATAACCTGTGGACCGCTACCTTTACGCTCGTCCCTTGGACTTGGTGGTTTAACTTCTTTAACAAGAACCCTTAAACTTTCGTTTTTCCTATATCTCTCGTCAGGGATCATCTCGCTTCGTGGTAAGATCAGCTCATTTTTATTATGCATCAAAAGAACTCGCTCGGGTTTCCCATCCTTACCAATGTAAACCTGATAAACCTCACCTATCAGGATCTCTCCTCTGTATGATTCATACTCTCTCATAACTGAATCACGCTCATATTCACTCAACTTATGAATGAACAGCTGTTTTGCCTGCGAGATTAACCTCAACCCGAAATCTCTCACATCAACTTTTTCAACAAATTTCTCCCCGAGTTCAAGGCTTGGATCAACTTCCCTTGCCTTTTCAAGCGAGACCTCTTTTAACGGGTCTTTAACAACATCAACTATATCCTTCATAAGATAAATTTCAATATCTCCTCGCTCCATATTCACAATTATATCAAATTCAGCGTCATCACCGTATTTTTTTCTAACGAGCGTTTTGAATACATCCTCAAGTATGAAAGCAATTTTATCCTTCTCAATTTTCTTCTCCTTTGCAAGTTGTGTGAATGCTTCAACTATTTCACGATTCATAACTTCACCTTCCGAATTTTAATTTTTACCAGACAATTTCTGTTTTAGCTTCAATTATTTGATTGTATTTCAAAACAAGCAAATTTTCATCATTTTCAATTTTTATTTCAATTGTCTCATCCCCAGCCATTATAAGTTGACCCAAAACTTCACGCACCTGCCCTGATAGTTCATCAACATACTTAACCCTAACAAATCTCCCAATGTTCGTAAAGTATTGTCTCTTAACCTTAAAAGGATTACCAACCCCGGGAGATGAAACCTCAAGACGATAACTAACTGGTATAAGATCGTGAAAATCAAGTGCATCCGAAATTCGCCTGCTTATCTCCTCACATTTCTTAACCGTGATGCCATCGTCAGTATCAACGAACACTTCAAGGGTCAATTTCTTCCCAAAACCTTTCAGATTAATATCAACCAGATAAGCGCCTGAACTCTCAACGATTGGCGTAATTATTTCCCGGAGTTTGGACTTAATTTCCTCAATGTTTATCATAAAATCAAAAAAAATAGTGGGTCTTTTAGCCCACCATGGAAGCTAAATTTTTAAAAAAATATAAAAAAATAAACTACAATTTGCAAATTAAAGACAACGGCTAAAATAACCGAAAGAATTAAGCAATCTATCAACAAACCAACTTTGTGCAGAAACCGTCCGCCCACTGATTGACAAAACTATTTTTTAAACCTCAACCTTAAACGGATTAAAATCTGTGTCCCAGTCATAGTAATCTTCATTCTCAGCTTTTTTCAAAAAATTTACAACTTTATAAGTTACCGGCGTAATCACTGCTTCCCATCCAACTTTAATTGCGTAATTCGTTACCATAACTTTTAAAAGAAGTTCATTGGTCCAAAAGCCATAAAAAGCAACTGGATAAAAGATAAGGGAATCAACAGCCTCTCCAGCTATTGTTGAACCAATAGTTCGTGTCCATAAAAATCTCCCCCGTGTTAAAAGTTTCATCTTCGCAAGAACGAAAGAATTTGTAAATTCACCAGCCCAAAATGCAGTTATTGATGCTATTACAATCCTTGGGGTTTGACCAAAAACAACATCATAGGCGTCTTGATATTGCCAGTTCGGATCAGGAGGGAGTTTCCTCACAAACCAACTCATAAATGATGCAAAAATTAAAGCACCAAATCCAGCCCATATCACCTTTCTTGACCTTGAATAACCATAAACCTCAGTCAATACATCATTAAAAATATAGCTTATCGGAAAGAATAAAACACCAGCACCAAACGAGAAACCATATATATTTACAACTTTTTCAGCACCGATTATATTTGAACAAAGCAAAATCGTCACAAACGAAGCCATCACAAGATCATAATACTTATATACCCTGCGTTTTTCCATACCGTTTTTTTATGATAAAAAACATAAAGAAAACTTAAAATGCTCCTTCAAATAAAACTTGATTTTTATGCTTTGCTTTTTAAACTTATTGCGTCATTGCCTTATGGCTTTGACGATGCTACCATTATAATCCAAGTCTAAGTTCATGTAAAAAGGAGGAATTGACCATGCTCAACTTAGAAAAAGTCAAAAAGTCCCATAACCTCTTTCGTCGCCCTACTGGAATTTCTCTTCAAGAATTTGATGAACTTATGGCTGTTCTTAGAGAAGCTTATCCAGATTACGAAAGGAAAAGGCTGTCAAGAAGGGAAAGGGAAAGAGAGATAGGTGCAGGGGGAAAGTTCAAATTGTCTTTGGAAGAGAAGGTCTTTATGACCCTTTTCTTTCTTCGCCACTACACTACTTACACTCTTTTAGGTTTCCTTTTTGAACTTCACAAGAGCAATGCTTATAGAAATGTTGAGATGATGAAGAGTTTTTGAGGGAACACCTTCCATTACCAGAGAGGGTAAGGGAGAAGAAGATAAGTTCTTTTGAGGATTTGTTGGAAGAGATGCCAGAGAGAAGCGGAGACCGAAGGAAGGGGGAGATAGGAGGGGATACTATTCCAGGAGAAAGAAGAGTCATGTGATAAAGAGCCAAGTAGTCGTTGAGAAGGGAGAGGTGTTTTTTATGCTTTCCTCTTCAAATTTTTGTGCGAACTCCCTGTAAAACCTATAGACAGCACAATGGGCAAAATGAAAGACATTTGTTGTGTTATAAATTAATCCAAATCCTAAAGCAACAATAGCATAAATAGCTCCTGCACAGATTCCATTTGCAATAAACTGAAGAGGCATAGGAGTTTATATTTTTAAATTTAATGTAATTTTTCTTATTTGTCAAGGTACTTTTGGGGAGGATTTAAACTGAACGAATGGTGGGGGGGGGGTTTGTTGACTGTTGCAGGTTAATTTTATAGTGTCTTACTTTTTTAAATTAAAAAAGGCGGCCAAAAATGGCCGCCACAAAAAGGACCTAGGGGAGAGGTTGGGAGTAGGGGTTGTTAAGATCGATGTTCTATTTTATTTTGATAAACTTAATATATTTCAAAACTTTCTTATCGTTTTTTAATACTATAAAATATATCCCACTTGTCAAGCTACGACAATCTACGAAAATTTTATACCCTCTTCTTTCTACTACTACATTATTAATTTTTTGTCCTAGTATGTTATATACCTTTATCTCCTCTATTTCTGATGAAAAGGTAAAAATCAAATAATCTTTAACTAAAAAATTACCCTCTTTTTCTTTATATTTTTCTTTATCTCTTTCTACTGTAGTAGCAGGTAAAAAACTTATAACCTTTTTCTTGCTCCATAACACAATTTCTTTCTCATAATAACTATGCCCTATATATACATCTTCAATTTCTGAAATAAACGTTATTGAGTCATTAATACTATAAATTTTAGTTCTATTAGAATCATAATCTCGAATTATAATATATATTCTACCATTGAAAAAAATAAAATCTCCGTAAAAATCTCCTTGAATGGTTCCTAGTTCTATTAATTTCTCTTTATTTATTCTTTTTGCTATCAATTTTTCTTTATCTTTAAGCAAAACTAGATAGATTTGGTCGCCTTCATAAAATCCACTAACTATTTCTTCGTAAAACTTAAAGCTACCAGTATCAATACATAAAGAGTCCTCTACTATCATATATTTTAAATAATACATACCATCATCCTCTAATTTAAACCAACTGAGAAATACGTATCTATTCTCTTTTTCTTTAAAGCAGAGAGTAGGAAAAAAATAGTCACAGCTTTTTATTTTCACTGTATCTAAACCTCGAATAATCCAAATAGCAGCAATAAAATTACCATATGCAAATCTCTCATAACTAAACGACGTTTTATTAATTACATTATTCACAAAAAAGTATTGCGATACTTTTTTTACTACGTGAAGATTATCATAAAAAATTTGAATTTCTCTACTTTGAACTCTTCCAAGCTTAGATAAGTGATATACTAGAAAAATTTGAGAAGAATCAAAAGCCACACTACATGTATATGTATCTACGGTGTCAGCTAATTCGTAAGTTTGGTAGTTATTTTTATTCCTATCATATAGAAAAAGATACAACTTCTTTGTAGTATAATCGGATACAAATATGTAGAGATTTGACTTATTTTGTACAACCGACTCTATTATTTTATTATCATCTCCCTCTATCTCGAATAATAATTGGAAAAATTGAAATAAAAATAATACTAACATAACTCATCCCCCTCCTTAATTATTTAGTTTTTATTTTCTATAAATTTATTTTAAAACAATATTTCTCGATGCCAACAATGTATCTCCAGCTTTTAACCTAAGCGTTAAATTTATTTCTTTTTCACTACTATAGATAAAATCTATATCAAAATTTCCATAAAATCGTCCGTTTTGATCTATATAACCTATCTTAATATTAGGTTCCGTATCAGTTATATTTGAATCTAATTTAATATTAGAGTTGTTTATACTAACTTCAACTCCATAAGATGCAGTTGAAGAAGCTTTAAACCCTATAGTAATTGGTAACGAAGCTACTTCTTTGTTATTCACATTTATCTTCAACCTTACTGTTTTTGACTTTTGATTTGGTTGTTGAGTCTGCTGTCCAGAAGTTCCGCTATATTCTTGAGATTGTTTATAAATTGAGGCGGAAAGGGGGATAAGTTCAAAGCTTACAGATTCAACAACTGCATCAATACCGTCAACTCTTCCGGTATTTAAATTTGAAGCTAACATCATCTTTTCGCTATTGTCCCAATTTTGGTAGCAGATAAATCTTAATTCTATTTTCCTTAAATCTTGCATATTTTTAACTTTATTTTTAATTACTATGGTGTCAGAAGGGACTGTCATTTTTTGTTTTTTCTTTTTTACATGTTAATTTTAAATGTTCCTAATTTATGTTGTCTTCTCTTTAAATTAAAAAAATTAAAAAAGGCGAGCCAGAAAGGCTCGCCGTTGTGGTGACTGCTTTACTTAATTATTTAAGAATAAGAACTTTAAAAATCTTATTGCGGTTTTTTATTCTTATAAAATACACACCAGCTGATTGGCTATAAAAATCAATAATAACTGGTCGTCCATATATTATCCTAACCTTCACTTGCTGTCCTAGTATATTAAACACTTCAATATAATCTTCATTTTCAATATTATCAATATATACCATTCTTCTATTTGTATATATTTTAATCTCTTTTTCCTCTCTTCTTCTATTTTCATTTTCCACTGATGTAATACCTATAGGTACTAATAGCACTGTAGCGGTATCGAACACAACTATCATATTTTTTTCTTTCCAATAAAAACCTCCATTTTCTCTTATCCAACCGCTCTTAAGTGGAAGTTCCATTTCTAGTTTTTCTATCAGTTTATTATTGTAAACTTGTAAAATTATTAACCTTGGAGGTTCTCCATCTACCACTAATCCAACTCTTCCTTTATATTCAAAATCTAAATCTACAAATCCTCCTCTTACTCCTTTAATGAATATATAATCAATAAGATTAAGCTCCGCGTCATAACACATACACATCAATTTATTACTACTCCTTACGTATTTTAAAACAAGGAAGTATTCATTCTCATATTCATCTAATAATATTGTCGCACTTTTAAAAGAATTAAAAAAAGAAGAAAAAGTTGTACTATCAATCCACATTTTTTCTATCTCTAACTCTAAACCTTCTCTATATTTATATCTAAAAATAGCTAAATACTCCATACCACCGAAATAGGCAAAACTACTCATTAAATACAACCTATCTTTTATCTTTCTAATTCTTAGAGGGAATATTAAAGCATCCGCTTCATAGGGACTTGAGTCATAGGGTATTCTTCTACTACTACATATAACTTCATCTGTGTTCTTCACAATTAAAAATCTTTTATTATTAGTATCAACCCCGGTATACGCTCTCTTTGATGAATCTAATTTAAAGAGTCCCCTAATTATACCGGGATAATAATTATTAATTAAAACGCTATCTCTATTAACAATAACAACAACTTCCTGTGGTTTAAGATACATTCCACTATTGGTCTTTTTAACTATTTTGTCATATACTATATATAACTTACTAAACTCACCGGCAAACCCAACTGCAAAACAAATACCCCTGGCATACCTGGCGCTATCAATCTCAGCTATTTTTTTGTTGTCTTTAACAATTTTAAGTTTTTCATCTTTAGTTTCTAACACATATATACTCTTACCTGCTTCCACTACATCTACTATACGATCCCTTGCTTGATATAAAATTTGAATCTGAAGAAAAAGAATGATTAAAAACATAATTAGTCACCTCCTTATTCTTAGAATTTTGTTTAATTTTTATTTACTAAATTTTATTTTAGATATATCGTTAAATAGTCACGTGGCTCTTGGTTTATTAAAAGATTTATAATTATACTAGAAGAAGATGTGTATTCAAATGTAACTGGCACTTCTTTTACAAATATTCCACTTTCTGTTGTGGTACCTATATTCTTGGAATAGTGTGAATTATCTTGATTTAAATTTATGACAGTAGAATAAAATTTTATATTTATATTATTTTGGTCGTCTAATAAACTAAATCCTAATCCAACTGGTGCATTTATAAAACTTTTATCATTCACATTTATCTTCAACTTTACTGTTTTTGACTTTTGATTTGGTTGTTGAGTCTGCTGTTCAGAAGTTCCGCTATATTCTTGAGATTGTTTATAAATTGAGGCGGAAAGGGGGATAAGTTCAAAGCTTACAGATTCAACAACTGCATCAATACCGTCAACTCTTCCGGTATTTAAATTTGAAGCTAACATCATCTTTTCGCTATTGTCCCAATTTTGGTAGCAGATAAATCTTAATTCTATTTTACCTAAATCCTGCATATTTTTCAACTTTATCTTTAATTACTATTTTAAGCATGAAATTTCACTTATATATGGAAAGAATGTCAATTTTTTAATAAGCCCTGGATCTTCATAATACCTCCTAAGAATCATTATTATCTCTTCCGCCACTTCTTTTATATCATTAAAAATCTTATCCGACAAACCCATTCTTATCTACTCAAACTCTCCCTCAAATGGATTCAATTCAGGACAAAATGGTGGCAGGTATTCTATCTCTATCCCTTCAGGTACCTTTAACCCCTCACTCCTATGCACTTTACTATTGTCCATAAAAAGCTTTATACCTCTATTTACCTTAGACTTAGGATTCTTTTATTTCAGATTTTGTAATCTACAACCCTCATCCTACACTACTCTTTTTCATATCTCCTTTCTATAAATTATAAAAATTATAAGAGATTACTTCTGATAAAATAAACAAGGGGGCAAATATGCCCCCCATTTAGCTCACTTTAAAACTACTGCACTATTCCCAGCCCTGACCAAAAATTCAACCTCATAACCATACAAATTTAACTTCCCATTTATATGCTTTGTCTTATCCTTTATGTAGAGCTGGGCGTTGGAAATTCCAACTACATCATTATGACATGCACTTGCACAAGATGTTGGAGAAACTTTTGGATGAGTTCCAGCTGGTGGCAGTCCATGACAACTCCCACAAGTTGCTTGAGTTCCATCAACGATGTTCCACTTTGGAGCGTTATTTAGATTTCCGTTTCGGAAATAACCGTGACAATATGTATTTGAACATGTTAGGTTATTTAAATCATAATCCGGGTTTGGGACAAGATATTCACCAATTCCAATTGCGGTTTTATGCCTTGCGAGGGAACTATCTTGAAAAATTACTTCAGCGTTTGGTGTATCATCAAGATGACCTGGCGATCTTAAAGAAGTTGGTTTAATATGGCATTCAACGCAATCAAACCCGAGAGCAAATTTACCTTCTTTCACATGAGATTGATGTGCACCAACTCCACGAGCAGATGTTGAAAAATTATTATTTAAGTCCCTTGGTGGTGCAGGATTTGAAAGACTGCCGTGACATGTATTGCATGCTTCAGGTCCAGCTGTTGCATTATGGCATGTATAACAAGACGATTTGCTTATCCCGCCTCTGTAATCGCTTCCGTGACATTGTTTGCATTGCTCAAAATTCCAACTTGTATTGCGTATAAATTTTCCATGCGAATTTGAACCCGTCACTTGAACCCAATCGGTCGGGTGAATTTTTATACTTCCGAACGCAAGACTATCTTCCATAACCCATTTTCTTATCCTTTCTGCCTTGATAGATGCATCTGCCCCGAGATATTGTCTCATACTTCCGCCAGATTGAGTTACAAGGATAATTTTACTATTCGCATCTCCAGGAAATGCCGTCCCACTTTGGGCTATACCAAAATATGTTGAAAGATCAAAGTCAGCCGAAGCTTGATTATGACAGCTTACACAGTGCTCATCAAAAATTTTCTTTATATCATCCTTATAAGTTAATTTCAATGATATTGGTGGCGTAATTATTTCCTCTTTCAATTCACTGCACGAAGATAAAATTAAAGAAGCAAGTGCGAGGAAAATTAAAACTTTAGCTTTCATTTTTGTTCAGCTTTTAATTTTTAATCTTTTGAACCATGACAATACCCACAGAATCCAACACCTGATTTTCTTGTGTTGATATGACAGGAAAAACATACAGAACCATCGTTTGTGTGCCAATCTCCTTCAACATTTTTCATATAATTTTTGGGATGTGTCTTTGGATCGTTGCCAAGCCCTGGATTTCTATCAACATGGCAGACTATACAAGTTGGATCAGCCCCTTCGGTATCGTGACAGCTCATACACATTTCAATATCCCGCTTCGCAAGTTTGGCATGTCTTCCACCACCAGATCCAACACCAATCGTAACGAAGTCATTTCCACTGTGCCATTCAGGTTTGACCTGACTTGTAGTTATATCGCCACCCGGGGCATGACAACCACTACAAAATGTTTGACGGTCATGGCAAACATAGCAATCTTTTTCTTTACTTTTTGCCTCAATTCCATGAGTATAACGATAATTCAAATCATGAACTCTCTGCAAAACCAATTGTTCCTTCCCAGAGCTCTGCGGTGTAAATGGGGCATAAAAATCCTTTCCCGTCAATGGAACCTTGATAAGATTTACACCATCATGACATTGCTGACAAAAATCATCGTTATGGCATGTGATACAGTTATTCTCCACACCACCTGCACGGACAAATTTTTTATGCTCTGTTGTAAAATCAACAACCTTATGACTTTCTGGTAAAAGTGAAACCGTCTCAATATGGCAGGATTCGCATTCATTTGTTGCAGTGCGATTATTATGGCAAGTAAAACAACTCTCCATACTCGGCAAATGTTCTGGCGTTGCATAATCAACTTTATCGGCTCCAGCGTGGCAATCAAGACAATTTAACTTTTGATTCTCAATATGGAATTTATGCGAAAAGATAAGCTTTCTAACGGGTTCCTCATACGGAACCATATTTTTCGTGTCAAGATGGCAAAATTCACATGGGGTTGATTTCTCATCATGGCAATTGAAACAAGTTGCCTGTTTCGGAAGTAAGAAATCAGATGATTTTTCGCTTGTCAAAGCGCCTGCGTGACAATCTGTGCATTCAGCCCCTACATTTTCAGCGTGAAACCTATGCGAAAACTTTATGTTCATCCATTGCTTTACATTATCACCATAAAATTCACCTCTCTCAGATGTTCTCAAATCAGAAAAGGCAACAAAGATAAAAGTGAGGGGGACTAACAAAATTGAAAGAGCATAAAATGTTAAAATTTTCGCTGTCTTCATTTTTAAACCTAAATTTAATTTTATTTAATCAGCGAATCACTTCCCCTGGGACAAGACCAAGATTTGTGAAAAGCCAATAATTAAATTTGAAAAATACTCTAAAATCGGATTTATAAACTCTATTCTGGATATACTGCGATTGAACATCAAATGAAATAGATTTGCTGGGCTTTACACTTCCACCCAAAGCTATGACTAAATCTTTATGTCTTTCTCCACCTTCCCATAGTTTATAAGAAGAAAAAGTCAAACTTGCATTCGGAATAAATCTATTGTTAAACATCGGATAATAAACCTGTGCTGATACACCGTCAAGCTCACCAGCATAACCCAATCTTTTTGCGAAGTTAACAGAAGCATATCCAACATCAAATCCAAGCACAATTCTTTGAGCCTTATCATCAACATAACGAACATTTGAAAAACCAGCATAGACTCTCAAAAGAGATGAGATCCTGTAATGAACCCCCGCTTCAACTTCTTTAGTTGCGCCATAATTGAAAACAGAGAAAATTGAATTCACCGGAATTCTTGGATCCCTGTAATCATAGCTAACACTCAACTTTAATCTTTCAATTAAATTAATACCAATTGAAACCTCACCCCTTGAAAATTTAACCTTATTTATGTCATAGTCAAGTCGCGAATAAAATTCAAAAATTGAGAGCTCATAATTTAAATCGCCACTTACAATCTGATATTGTGAAGATGTAAAATTGATTTCCTGAACGAAGACATCGCCAAGGCTATCTGCACGAAGGGCTTCATAAGCTTTCGGTTTACGATGTTGATTGAAATAACTTAACGAGGCGTTAAGAGAACCCTTTGAAAATTTTAACTGCCCTCCAAACATAAAATTATTTTTCGGCTCATCGTTCAAAGCAAATTTCTGGTCTTGAGGCATGAGAAATCCACCGTAAACATTCGCATTTAAAAACTTGGAAATTTTTGCATTGACATATGCCCCATCAATAGTACCAACACCAACGCCTGAATAAACGGCGAATCTCCCAAGCTTTAAATTGAAGCGGTTAAAGATATTTCTCCAGTTAAGATAAAAGTTATAAAATCTAAATCTTGGATCACCAGTCTGTTTTTCACGAAAATCATTTGAGATATTAACAAATGAATGTAACGATAAATTACCCTTGCTCAATGTTATCTGAGCAAGTTGAAACGCTCTAAGGTGCTCACTCCTTACCTCAGGGGTTTCATATCTCTGCCACATATAGGCTGTGGTTGTGAGGCGGAGATTTAGGTTCTGCGAAAACAAAAGCGCTGGGGCTAATAATAAAAGAAACAATTTTTTCATTTTTTTCTTTCAATTTGTTTGATTTTAAAATAAAGAGCAATCACAAGAATTGTTATTATCAATGTTGACATACCAAGTCCCCACCTTCTAAAATAGTATTCATCAATTGCATCAAGCCCAGCCTTGGTAACCCTGTCTATTATCTCATAACCAGGCGCAATCGTTTCTTTAAACTCATCAAGATTTGCCGTATGGATCACCGTTCTTGCTTTGATTAGAATTTGAGGGACATCGTTCATATCATACCTTGCATCAGACACATCCATACCCTTAAATTCAGCTTCATCAAGGATCGCTTTTGCTCTGTTTGTCCTAATAACAAGTGTATCAATCATATCTCTCATTTGCTTTGCCACTTCAAAACCTTTTTCTCCCTCTCTATGGCACTTTATACATGTTGACTTTGTGCTTATGCCAAGCATTTCATCGGTCGGTCGTTCAATTAGATGATTACCATGACAAACTTCACACTGCGGTATATTTCTCTTCTCAAAAACCTCGGCGTGGGGACTCCGTGAGAACATTTCAGCGTTTAAAGCATGACAGATACCACAAACATGCGAGATTGACTTAACACCAGGGGGAATAGCTCCATGATTCCCGTGACAATCATTACAAGCTGGCGCTGACAAATCTCCTTTCTCAAGCAACGCCTTACCATGAACACTTTGAGCATATTTCTCGTATTGATCGGTCGGGATCTTATAATCACGCATATAATTTGCGTCACTGTGACATCTTGCACAAGTTTTTGGTAAAGTTGAAGCGAAAACCGTTGACCTTGGATCGTTAGCTGGAAAGATATCATGAGCAGAGTGGCAATCTGAACATGTTGCTACTTTGGTATCACCTTTCAAAATCCTTTGACCATGGACACTTGTTTTATATTTTTCAAACTGATCCGTTGGAAGGGCTGGATTAAACTTTTTCATATAATTCGCATCACTGTGGCATTTGCTACAAAGTCTAACCTCGGATGTTGGATAAACTGGGGATGTAGGATCATTTACTTTTTTAATGTTGTGAACGCCATGACAAGTTACGCATGTTGCAATTTCGCTTTTACCATGAACGCTTGCCTTAAAAAGTTTAAACTGATTTACATCAATCTTTGAACCAAACTTTTTCATGACCATTTCATTTGAATGACACTTCAAACATACATCAATGATCTTATCGCCCTTGGGAATTCCAATAAACCCTTTCCCCTTGCTCATTGCAACTTCCATATCATCACTTGTTTTATCTCCGCCATGACAATCTGCACAAGAAACACCAAGTTTAAAATGGACATCTTTGGGGTAAAGTTCTGTTGCTTTATCCCCAACCACGTCTTTATGACAGTTATAACATCCATCTTTGCCTTGAGATAAAGCAAAAGTAAGTGTAAACAAAACAATCGCTAAAATGACAAACCTCTTCATCCAAGTTTAAATTTTTTATTTTTAATCTAACACATAACCAAGGAATGTCATTGTGAGCATGTAAATTAATACGAAAAGACCTATATAGTTTATCAATCTGTTTCTGTATCCTTTATCAGTTTTCACATCCCAAAATGGGACGAGCATCCAAAGTATTCCAGCAACTGTGAAGATGAGAAGACCGAAAAATTCACCTTCAATAAATAGAACTTTTGCGGGTAAAAGTTTTAATGTTTGATACATAAAGAGAAAATACCACTCTGGTTTGATCCCGGCAGGAGCAGGCGCAAATGGGTCAGCTTTTTTGCCAAGCTCCCATGGAAAAAAAACAGCAAGTATTGCAAGTATATTCAAAATTATAAGCCATAACAAAAGATCACGAAGCAGGAAGTTTGGGAAAAATGGAATGTATTTTCTTTTTTCGGGTGGAAGCTTCTCCCATTCAGGTGGTTCACTCATACCTTGAATTTGAATGAACAAAAGATGAAGGAAAAGAATCACCGTAAAAATTCCCGGAAGTATTGCCTCATGTAAGCCGAAAAACCTCGCAAGCGTTGCCCCTGTGACATCTTCACCACCACGAACAATTCTTAACAGTTCCTTACCGATCACAGGAATTGAACCGATTATCTCCGTTCCAACCTTCGTTGCAAAAAAG
>NZ_CZVH01000040.1:0-15731 GCF_001458555.1 Candidatus Kryptobacter tengchongensis
GAAAGAATAGGAAAGCCATCCATAAATTTTGCTATTTCTCGTCTCCCTTTTCTCAATATAAATTTCAAAACCATAAGCCTTTCCATCGCCCTTATTTACAGGGATTGGCGTAACCGAATCGCTCACGGTTATCCGATATGGCTGACTCCAGCCATTAATATCTGTCGGAGGATAATCAGGTATTCTATCCGCAACCCACCTTGTCCCATTTACACGCTTTCTCACAATAAGATCATCAAAGTTCTTGTAATAACCCTCAACCCTTGCTAAAATATCCGGTGCAAGCCATCTTTCAAAACCAAGAATATAATGCGTTGCCTTCTCTGCCTTTAAATTTTCAACCTGGGTGAAATCAAAAAATGTATTTTGATCATAAATTTTTTCATATCCTGGCGATTGATAATACCATCCATAGGCAAACCTCAAACTTGTAAGCGCATCAATGTTGTAAAGAAAATTAAATCTCGGTGAAAAATAACCTCTCTTCACAATCCCGTAATAATCAAATCTCACTCCAGGTTGCACAGTAAATTTATGCCCCAATCTCAACTTATCTTGAACATAAAAATAAGAACGATTATATCTCTCAGCATACTTAAAAATCTCGGGGGCTGAGAAAAAACCAAGCGATAGAAGAAACATCCTCAAAGACTCATCCATCTTCAAAACATATTTTAACTCCGAAATAACATAGTTATTCCCGATACCAAACTCAAGAAGATTTCGTCCGAATTCATAACTAACATCAACTGATGTTGAAAATTTTTGTATTGAATAATTTGACCATGTTTCTATCCTAAAAAATGTTGCGTCATCTGAAACAATCTTCTTATCAAAATCATAAGATGGATCAAGCAGTTCACCGCCAAATTTACTCTCCCCTGAGTTTTTATACCACGACGACAAAAATTTAATAACAAAATTTTTAGATGGAGAATACCTCCAGGAAAAAGCGAATGTATTGTTATAAGATAAATCATTTACCGCAACGCTATCTGGTCTATTAAAATTTTCGCCAGTTATGATATTCATCGCATCTCTGCTGTGAATCAAAAAAAGATCCACTTTACTTTTGTTAAACGGTTGGAAGGTTAATTTGCTCTGAAAATCGTAAAAATTTGGAAATGCAACATCACCGCTGACGAGCCCCGTCTTCTCCGCTATTGGACCAAGTATCAAATCATAATATGTTCTTCTAGTTGAAAATATCCACGAGCCATTTAGTGGCAACTTCCCCTCAAAAATCAAATTTGCATTTGTGAAATTTACATTTATCATGCTTGAAAAGAGTTTATCTCTGTTTCCATCACGACTTGAAACATCAAGGACAGCGGATAATCTATCCCCGTATTTTGCTGGGAATCCACCAGCCATGAAATTAAAATCACTGACAAGATCGGGGTTAAACATACTCACAAAACCATAAAGGCGATACGGATTGTAAATCTCAACCCCATCTATAATTATCAAATTTTCATCTGGGGAACCACCACGAACAACAAAGCGCGTGGCAAAATCAGAAGGTGATAAAACTCCGGGCAAAGTTCTTAACATCCTAAAAACATCTTCACCAAAACCAGCACTTATCTTAACATCTTTTGGTTTAACTTCTATAACGCTTGGTCTTACATCAACAGCACGGCGAGTTTTATAATCTGCAAGCACCTCAACCTCACCAATTTCTATATAACTCTGTTCTAAACGAAACTCAACGAAAACAGCCCCAGTTTTTACATCAACCTCTTTCTTGCTACTTTGGTAGCCAACAGCTCTTGCTTCAACAATGTAAATCCCGGGTCTGACTCTGATCTCAAACTCTCCTCTTAAATCAGTTGATGCCCCAAGCGTCGTCCCAACAATCACTACATTCACATTTGGAATCGGTTCACCAGTTTCAGAATCTATAACTTTTCCTTTTATCCTTGCATCTTGGGCTAATGAAAATGAAAATAAAATTAACATTATCCCCAATAACCAGGTATAACGGTTCCACATTTATAACACTTCCCATTGTCAATTTTATTTTTTAAAACCCTGAAGCCAAACCTTTCAATGAGCAAAACCCCACAATTGAAGCAATATGTGTTCTCATACCTATCAACATAACCTGGTATGTTCCCTGCATAGACAAACCTCAATCCTTCTTCATAACCTATCTCCACCGCCCTTACCAACTGTTCTGGTCTTGTATTATCCGGATCCGTCATTTTATAATCCTTATGAAAAGCAGTTACATGCCATGGAATGTTTGGAGAAACACTTGCTATAAACCTCGCAATATCTCTCAATTCATCCTCGGAATCGTTAAATCCAGGGACAACAAGCGTAACTATCTCAACCCAGAAACCTTTTTCAACAAGCATTTTAATTGTATCAAGAACAACATTTAACCTTCCGCCAAGTTTTCTATAATTCAAATCGTTGAATGTCTTTAAATCAACTTTATAAAAATCAACATATGGTCTGAGGTAATCCAGAACCTCAGGTGTTGCGTTTCCATTTGACACATAAGCTCCGCGAATTCCATATTGACTTGCAATTTTAAAAATCCCAACAGACCATTCTGATGTGATCAGCGGTTCATTATATGTGCTTGTTATAATTTTGCTTTTGTATTTAAGAGCGATATCAACTATTTCCTCGGGGGTGATAAAATCTGGCATCGTTCCAGCAACAGGATCTCTTAACGCTTGAGATGTTACCCAGTTTTGGCAATAATCACAGTGAAAATCGCAACCAAGCATGCCGAAGCTTAAAGTGTAACTTCCAGGATAAACATGGAAAAACGGCTTTTTCTCAATCGGGTCAAGCGCAAGTGAAGTCACATATCCCCATGGAACATAAAGCTTTCCCCCAACATTAAATCTAACTCTACAAACGCCACTTTTCCCATCGGAAATTTTACACCTATGCCCGCAGGCGAAACATTCAATCCGCTTCTCATCAATTTTTCTGTAAAGTTCCCCAACCCTTGAATTTCGCATCAAAACATTTTTCAGCGTTTGAACCTCGCTGAACATAAAAAACCTCACTTTTTCTTTTACGCTTTCATTAATTCCAACATATTTGAGACAATTCTGGTTTCAATCAGAAAGAGCAGATATTATAGCTTTGCAAAATGCTGGAAGGTCATCCGGAACTCTTGAACTTACTAAATTTCCATCAACCACAACTTCACTGTCAACATATTCTGCACCCGCATTTACAAGGTCATCCTTTATTGAGAAAAATCCTGTGACCTTTTTACCCCGCAAAATTCCAGCAGAAATTGGAACCCATCCAGCATGGCAAATGAAAGCAACAATTTTGCCCGACTCATAAAATTTTTTTGTCAATTCAACGGCAATTTTATTCCTTCGTATTCTATCCGGCGCATATCCACCAGGTATCACAATAGCATCAAAATTCTCAACACTTATCTCATCAAAACTAATATCTGCTTTTATAGGATAACCATTTTTCCCTCTAAAAACTTTCACCTCTGGACCTGCAACTTTAACCTCAGCTCCTTCTTCAATTAATCTGTATCTCGGATAAAGAAGTTCAATTTCCTCAACATAGTCCTCAACTAAAACGACAATCTTTTTGCCTTTTAACTTCATATCGCACTGAAATGTTTGTTTTTGATAAACTCACGCTTTCTTCTCATTTTTACTTCACATCTAAAAAGATAAAATTGAAAAATCATTTTTTCAATGTTTGACGGGTTGCCGATTTGTAAAATTTTCTTTTTCTTTTTAACTTTGGTTTGAAAAGCACATAAGTTTTAAACAAAAATTAAATTTAAAAATGCCATCCAAGTTAATTTTTGAACTAAGTCGCCCAGGAAGAAGAGGTTATTCCCTCCCTAAAAACGATGTTCCAGAAAAACACATTGAAGATCTAATTCCACAAAAATTCTTACGCTCATCCCCACCTCAACTGCCTGAAATCAGCGAAAATGAGGTCATAAGACACTACATACGACTTTCTACGATGAATTACCATGTTGACAAAGGTTTTTATCCGCTCGGTTCATGCACCATGAAATACAATCCCAAGATAAACGAAACCACCGCATCTTTGCCGGGCTTCAAAGATATTCATCCGCACATGGATGATGAGCTTGTCCAAGGGGCGCTTCAAATCATGTATGAACTTTCTGAAATGCTTGCTGAAATAACTGGAATGAAAGCTGTCTCACTTCAACCAGCTGCAGGAGCCCACGGTGAATTAACCGGAATTTTGATGATAAGAGCATATCACGAGAAACTCGGAAACCCAAGAAAAAAAATTCTTGTCCCCGACTCCGCACATGGAACAAACCCAGCCAGCGTTACGATATCCGGATACACCGCCGTGAGTGTCAAGTCAAATGAATATGGAACCATTGACCTTGATGATTTAAAATCAAAGCTTGATGAAGATGTTGCTGGAATAATGCTCACCAATCCGAACACGCTTGGAATATTTGAAAAAGATATCCTTAAAATTGAAAAATTAATACACGATGCTGGTGCCCTAATGTATATGGATGGTGCAAATCTCAATGCACTCGTTGGAATAACAAGACCTGGAGATATGGGTTTTGATGTTGTTCATTTAAATCTACACAAAACATTTTCAACCCCACATGGTGGCGGAGGTCCAGGTTCAGGTCCGGTCGCCGTGAGCGAAAAACTCTTGCCATTTCTACCCGTCCCAAGAATAGAGAAAAAAGATGGAAAATTTATTTTGAACTATAACTATCCAGATTCAATCGGAAAAATTCACACATTTTTTGGAAACTTCGGAATGATGATCCGTGCCTATACTTATATCAGAATGCTTGGAAGCAAAGGTCTAAGAGAGGTAAGTGAAAACGCAATCATAAACGCAAACTATCTCTTGAGCAGAATAAAGGATTACTTTGATAGACCTTATCTTGGAAAACCACTTCATGAATTTGTCGTCTCAGGAAGCAGATACAAATTTGAATACAATGTCCGCACACTTGATATAGCAAAGCGATTGCTTGATTACGGATTCCATGCACCAACTATTTACTTTCCACTGATTGTCTCTGAAGCGTTGATGATTGAACCGACTGAAACCGAAACAAAAGAAACACTTGATGCATTTGCAGATGCTTTGATAAAAATTATTGAAGAAATAAAAACAAATCCAGATGTTGTCCGCACGGCTCCACATTCCACACCTGTTAAACGACTTGACGACGCTTACGCCTCAAAAAATGTAAATGTATGCTTTAAAGAATAAAACTCTCTATCCCCTCACTAAGTTTTTCAACTCACCCCCTTTGATTCCCCTCCCGAAGGGATCGCTTCGCGACTCTCTAATTTTAGAGAGGGGGACAAGGGGGTGAGTAAATCTTTTCCCATCTCTAAACTTTAGAGGGGGACAGGGGGTGAGTCGATCTTTCATCCCATCATTGCGAAGAAACAAAAGTCCCTAAAACAATTCTTGAACACTTATCTTGTCATTGCGAGGGACATAGTCCCGAAGCAACCTCGGTGACTTTTCAACTCCCCCCCCTTTGGTTCTTTTTCTCTTTTACTTCTAACTCTCCCCCCTTTCATTCCCCTTCTCTAATTTTAGAGAGGGGGTCAGGGGGTGAGTCAATTTCTTTACTTCTCTTCTATAAAAAGAGTTATAAGGGCGAGAAGCAATTTCAAAAAGTCATTTTTTAACTCACCCCCTTCAATTCCCCCTCTCTAAATTTTTAGAGAGGGGGACAGGGGGTGAGTCAATCTTTCAACTCGCCCCCTTTAATTCCCCCTCTCTAATTTTAGAGAGGGGGCAGGGGGCGAGTCGGTTTTTCCCCTCTCTATTTAGTAGAGAATGAGTCGGTAGGTGAGTCAACCTATTAACAAGCTTGTCATCGTTTCAACGGACACTTTAGTGCAAGAGGTAAATCTCAAATTCAACTCTCCCCCCTTTCATTCCCCCTCTCTAATTTTAGAGAGGGGGTCAGGGGGTGAGTCAATTAAAGAAACAAAATTGCTCTAACGAATGTTGAAAAATTTAAACAAAAAGTGCCGACGAATATGAAAAAATATAACCATTTAATAAATGAAAAAAGCCCTTACCTGCTTCAACACGCCGAGAACCCGGTTGATTGGTATCCCTGGTGCGATGAAGCCTTTGAAAAAGCAAAAAACGAAAATAAACCGATTTTCCTTTCAATCGGCTACTCAACTTGTCATTGGTGCCATGTAATGGAAAAAGAATCATTTGAAGATGAAAATGTCGCTAAAATTTTAAACGAAAATTTCATCCCAATAAAAGTTGATAGAGAGGAAAGACCAGATATTGATTCAATCTATATGAATGTATGCCAGGCGATGACTGGTCAAGGTGGTTGGCCATTAACAATAATAATGACCCCAGATAAAAAACCATTTTTCGCAGGAACCTATATACCAAAATACTCAAGATTCGGAAGAGTTGGCTTAATTGATCTCCTCCAAAGAATTGTGCAACTTTGGAATGAAAACAGAGAAAAGATTTTATCACTTGCTGATGAGATAACTAATGGAATCAAAAACGCTATAGCTCTTATTCAAACACAACATAAAGAATCTATAGATGAAACTATCCTAACAGAGGCATATGAACAACTTAAATCGCAATTTGACCCTGAATATGGTGGCTTTGGATACGCCCCGAAGTTTCCAACCCCACACAATTTAATTTTCCTGCTGAGATACTGGAAAATGTCGGGAAATCCGAACGCAATCAAAATGGTAGAGGAAACTTTAAACTCAATGTCACTTGGCGGGATATACGACCACATTGGCTTTGGCTTTCATAGATACTCAACAGATAGGCAATGGATTCTACCACATTTTGAAAAAATGCTATACGATCAAGCGCTGATTTCAATTGCATGTATTGAAGCATACCAAGCGACGGGAAATTTAAAATATAAAAAACTTTGTGAGGAAACTTTATCTTATGTTTTGAGAAATCTTACAAATCCCAATGGTGGTTTCTACTGCGCTGAAGACGCAGACAGCGAAGGAGAAGAAGGAAAGTTTTACCTTTGGGAATTTGATGAACTTGAAAAAATTTTAACTCGTGATGAACTTGATTTCGTAATTGAAAAGTTCAATATTCAAAAAGACGGCAACTACTTTGATGAGCTAAAAGGTGGAAAAACAGGCAAGAACATATTTTACCTTGCAAGCGAACTTGACGAGGAAAATTCTAAAAAATGGGAAAACATAAGACAAAAACTTTTTGAACACCGAGAAAAAAGAATCCACCCATTAAAAGATGACAAAATCCTAACTGATTGGAATGGATTGATGATATCCGCATTTGCACGAGCATACGCAGTCTTTCGGGTTGATGAATATCTAAATGTTGCAAAGAAAAGCGTTGACTTCATCTTAAAAAATCTGCTAATAAATGGGAGACTTCTTCACAGATTTAGAGATGGCGAATCAAAAATAAATGCCTACCTTGATGATTACGCTTTCCTCATCTGGGGATTGATTGAACTATATGAGGCAACATTTGAGACAAAATACCTTAAAATCGCACTTGAACTTACGGATAAAATGATTCAATTTTTCTGGGATGATGAAAATGGCGGATTTTACTTTACAGATTCAGAAAACAAAGATGTAATCTTCAGACAAAAAGAAATCTACGATGGAGCGATACCCTCTGGAAACTCGGTGGCGATATTTAATTTAATCAAACTTGAAAAGATGACAGGAAGAAATGATCTAAACAAACTAATTTATAAAGCGATTGAGTCATTCGCCCCAATTGTCAGGAAGTACCCATCGGCTTATACCTTTTTCCTATCTTGCCTCTTCTTTTTATTTGACAAATCATTTGAAATTTTTATCGTTGGAAAAAGGAAAGATCTTGAAGATGTTTTAAAAACTCTTAATTCAAAATTTTTACCCAACAAGGTTGTTTTATTCAAACCCTCCGATGAAGAAAGCGACATAATCACACTCTCACCTTTCGCATCAGGATACAAAGAAATAAATGGAAAAACAACAATTTACATCTGCACAAATTATGAGTGTAAAAAACCTGTAAACGATGTTGATGAACTGATGAACTTAATTCAAGAGATAGCTTAAATCCATGTGAGAAAGTTAGGCTACGCAATCATATCTTGATAAAAATTTTCTTCTTGTAAAGAATCCACATCAAAAAATACATCAAAAGGACATGGGCAATCGCATAGCCAAGTGAGCCATTCATCGGACCAAGCCACGATGCGAAGAAGTTTTCATAGATATAATTTTTCACAGTTGTCATACCACCATCAGGTAATCTAACCTTAAAATAAGTGCTTAATCTCCCAATTATCCCTGATAAAACAAAAACAGTTATAGCGTTCATCCCATATACGACAAACGGGTAAGCCCATTTTTTATATCCTTTAACATCAACGAAATAATAGCAAAATCCAAAAACTATGAGTGCAAAGCCCGCAGTGAAAACAGCGTAAGAACTTGTCCAAAGATTTTTATTTATCGGTAACCATGAATTCCACACAGCCCCAATGAACAATCCCAAATTCCCCATAATAAAAAGCCAGAGTGTTTTCTCTTTTTCATCTTTTTTACTTCTCAGCCAATGTCCCGTTAAAACACCAAAAAGCGTTGTTGAAATAGCTGGAATTGTGCTTATTATTCCCTCTGGGTCCCAAGTTTTGGTCACGCTCCACATATGCCCGCTTAAAATCAAACTGTCAACATACGCTGCAAAATTTTTACCTTTCTCATATAATCCCGCGCCAACCCCTGGGACAGGAACAAACTCCATCAATCCCCAGTAAACAAAAAGCAAAACCACAGACCATATCGCTTGCCATCTTATATTTGATGTCAAGAAAATAACCGAAGCAAAGAAATAACATATCGCAATCCTTTGCAAAACCCCCATTATCCTTATCACCGAAAAATCAAAATTCGGAAATCCATTTAAAAAGAGCCCAAGAGCAAATAAAATCAAACTTCTTCGGATAACTTTCCAGAACAATTTAACCTTCGGATAACCAAACTCAATCCTCCTTGAAAAAGAAAAAACAATCGCAACACCAACAATGAAAAGAAAAAACGGAAAAATCAAATCTGTGAATGTCCATCCGTGCCAGTCAGCGTGCCTCAGTTGTGAATATACATAAGCCCAACTCCCGGGGTTATTTACAAGTATCATCCCAGCAATTGTTGCTCCCCTGAAAACATCAAGCGATGTTAACCGCCCGGAGATTTCACCTGTTTTTTCAGTCATTTTAAATTCCCTTCTGTTTTAAGAATTCACTTTATAATCCTTGTTTTAACCTTGTTTCCCTTTTTCAATTCTTTTGTTGAACTAATAATTCTGCATGACGAGAAATGCTCATCTACCACATCAACAACTTCCAACTCGCCAACCTTTTCATCGCCATCAAAAACATAAAGCACCATCCCCGAAACAATTCCATCTTTGCGCCCGAGATTAACATATACAAGTTCCTGTTTCCCAACAAGCAATATCATACCTTCAATCACAACCGCTTTTAACTCAGTTGCCCCGGAAACTTTATCCGCAATTTCTCCCCTTGCATCTTCAATTATCTCTGGAAAGTATTTTTTCAATCGCAACGCAAACTCCATACCCGATTTTTTCATCGCTTCACCAACGATTGTCTCATTAAATTCACTGCTTCCAAATTTCAAAAGATCAAGCGAATAAAACTCTGAATATTTTTCCGTCGGTTTTCCAAGAAAAGTTAGACCAAGCCCTCTTTCTTTAACCTCTCCAGATATCCCAAATACGATTCCCCGCTCACCCGTCAACGGGTCAAAAACCTCAATCTCAATCTCAATTTCTGCGTTGTAAGATTCATAACCCGCCATAAGAGGAAAACCAGTCATAAATCTACTGACCTTAAAAGTTAACACCTTCCCACCAAAGACATACTCAACCCCAAATCTTCTCTTCAATTCTGAAAACAAAAACGCATCCCTCACACCAACACCCATTTCACTTGCAACCCCGACCACAGAATCAACCGAAAAAACCTCAACACCATAAAATTTCAACACAAAATCACCAAGATATCTTGGGATTTCAACTTTTAAATTCCACTTTCCCTTAAAGCCAGAAATATCCTCAAACGGGATAAACGCAATTTTACTCTGGGCAAGTGAAAAATTTAAAATCAAAACAGACACAAAAAAATTAAACACGACTTTAAATTTCCTTTCCATGTTCATCAATCCTCCAGTTTTTAAACCAATAAAAATCATGAACAAGGTTCATAAAGTTCTCAAAACTTTCTGCATCAATTTTCAAAAATTTATCAAAAAATCTCTGCTTCTCAACCTCGGGAAACCTTTCAAGTATTTTTAGAATCAAACTTCTTATTCTCTCAACGCTTTCACTTATTTGTGATGTAAGCCTCGCCTTATAGCGTTCTTCATCAGCCTTTTGATCTGCAGTTTCACCGAAAATTTTTCTTCCACTTTTTAAAAAGTTAAAAACACGCCATAAGAACTTTGAATGAAAAGCGATATCATCCACCAAATTCATCAAATTATTTTCAACTGCAATAGTCAACAGGACCTCAAGAGAATTTTTTTCTCTCAATCTCCCACCTGAAAACTCATCAACCGCCTGAATTATTTCAGATGCCCTCATTTCAGAATGACCATTTTAATTGAATTTAAAAATCTTCCTGCGGACAAAACGCAAAAATAAACACCACCCGCAAGCCCCGTTGAATCAAAATCAACTTCATAAACCCCAGACTTAATTTTTCCCGAAAAAACCGTCGCAACTTCTCTGCCAAGAACATCGTAAACTTTTATCTCAACAGGATTACTCAAAGCAATCGCTTCAGGTATTGAAAACTTTATCTTCGTCCTCGGGTTAAATGGATTTGGATAATTTTGATAAAGCTTGAATTCCAATTTTTCAACCGTTGAATTATTCTCAACCGAGGTAATTTTAACAGGGTAAGTTATGCTTAAATCATCAAGAAAAACTTTACCCGAATACTCAACCCCATTTAAATAAGCACCTGTAAAATAAAATGCGATTTTGACAATTTTTATGGGATAGCAGAAATAGGTTCCACTTGCGGTTTGAATTGGATACTTTGTTGAAGCCCCAACCCTTCTCCATTCGTTAGCCCAATTAACAACCCCACCTGTGAAAACAAAAATTTCACCATTGTCATCGGAAACGAAATAATAAACTCTGTAAGAACCACCATCACCATAAACATAAAGATAAATTGAATCTGGCACACCATAAATTGGAATTTCAGAATTTAAATAAATCCAATGCTGTTTTCCCGTTTCGTGAACAAACTTATACCTCAAACCAAGAGACTTCGGGGAGGATGTGAAATTTGAATCGCTTAAAAAAATTTCACCTTCATTTATGTTTTCAACCGTGAGAGTAAAATTCATCTCATCAAATTTATCAAGTAATTTCTCACCTGTTCCAATTATTACCTCAACATCTGCCGTATCTGATAAATCATCAAGCGTTGCAACAACTTTTCCTTTCCCCTCATAAGTTGCGTGAAATAACCCAAGGATATTAATTGTTCCGATATTACCTATAACTTCCCAGCTTACATCGCTTGCTGAAATTTGGCGCAAATTCCCCTCAACATCATAACCTTTGACAGAAAATTGAATTTCCCTGCTCGTGTCTGTCACTGCATTCTTCGGAGATATCGTGATATTTCTCATCCCAACGACCACAACAAAACATGAATCAATTAACCCATTTACATGTCTGACATAAACATAACCGCTATCACTTCTTCTCCCTGCGGTAAAAAGTCCCGATAAGGTTATCATCCCAATTGATGAATCGCACGACCAGAAAATTTGGTTTGAAGAAATTTGAACAGGGTTAAAGTATTTATCATATCCGAAGACTTTAAATTGAAATTGCTCCCCACGAAAAATTTTCAATCTTTTCGGCTCAATTTCAATTTTATTCAATGTATCCTGCGGAGCGGAACTTACAACTAAAATTGCGTTTGAAACCGCTCTTTCCCCCGTTGCGTCCGAAGGTGAGTTGACAATTTTACCACGGACAACCATTGTCGTTGAACCTCCACCATCAAGATTAACTGCATGCCATACCCCAAGCGTAAGCATGAAATTTGCAAGTTCATCAAGCGTCATCCCAACGCTTGAAGATTGTCTTCCGTCAACCGTGACAAAATAAATTTTCATGCTATCTTTTGAAAATCCGATCGCTGTTCTTGGATGCCTGCTATATGTAAAACTTGAACTCGCACCCTCTTGCTGATATGTTTGTGCCACAACATTTTGACCATCCCTTATTATTCTTGGAAGTCCGCCAATCGCTTGAAAAACTTTACCAACATTAGGATTAAGATTTAAAACAACCTTAACCGTATCACCAATCTTCAAATTGTTTCTTAAAAATTCTCCTGCAGTCCCATGCCCAGATAAAACTGCCCTCCCCAACGGTATCCTCATATTTCCAACCCAATTAACAATTGTGTCAACGACACAATAAACCGTATCATTTACAATCCATTGGTTTAATGACCTTATTAAAACTTCACTTCCCCACTGATTTGTCGCTGTTGAATCGCCAAAATAACTGTTATAAAAAACCAGCATATTACTTCCCCTTGGCTCGTTGACCCCATCTATATTCCTTATAGAATCACCAACGATCAATTTCCCTGAAAAATTAAAAATTTCAATAAACGGTTTTTTATCAAATGTTAACCCGAAAACCGACCTTGAAATTGGTCTTTTCAAAACTTCTCCGTTTTCCACCTGGATATTTATAGGTTCGCCAGTTTGAGTATTGTAAAAATCACCATTAATTGCACCCACAACGGTATGACCTGCATAGTTCTTCCTGCCTGCCATTGAACTTGTTTTTTCAAAAGCTTTCAACTGTTCTCTTCCACTTTTTGACGCCTTGACCGTTTCAAGCGTTATAAATGGATTTGTGATATCAATTTCAAGCACATTTACAGTCCAGGGAACGCTTGGGAAAGTGATTGAAATATGTTTTACACCAGGACCAACAAATCTTGATACAATTGTGTCTGTTTGGGGATAAAGCAGGGATAAGGGGATGAAAAACAAAACCGATAGAAAGAGAATTTTTGATAAACGCATTTTGCGAAAGATTTTATTTAAAAGACCGTAGGTAAATTAAGGTAAATTAAATTACCGTCTTTAAAAACACAAGAGATAATTCGGTAAAATCTGAAATTTTCAAAAATCTGGATATTCTTTAGCTTTTTCCTCTCCTCTTAAAACCCTTAAAGCACCCATTGCAAGTGCTCTCATCTCATCTTCACCTGGGAAAACAATAACTGGAGCGATAAAAGAAACTCGCTCCGTGATCCAATCAACGAGCATTTTTGAATTTGCAAGTCCTCCTGTTAAGACAACAGCGTCAACATCACCTTTTAAAACAGTTGCCATCGCCCCAATTTCTTTTGCAATTTGATAAGCCATCGCTTCATAAACTTCCCTTGCATATGTGTCCCCTTCTTTTATTCTTCTCTCAATTTCACTTGCATCATTTGTTCCAAGATATGCAACCAAACCACCTTTACCCATGACCAATTTTCTTATCTCTTGCTCAGTATACTTCCCAGAAAAGCAAAGCGTTATAAACGGTTGAAGCGGAAGCCCTCCCGTTCTTTCAGGGGAAAAAGGTCCATCACTACTTGCATCATTTGCGTCAATTATTTTCCCACCTTTAACTGGGCAAACGGATATCCCACCACCGAGATGTGCGACAACAAAATTCGCTTCCTCATATCTCTTCCCGATTTTCTCGCTTGCAAGTCGTGCAGTTGCATGAATGTTAAGGGCATGAGATAAACTTCTCCTTTGAATTAGCGGATGCCCTGAATACCTCGCAAGTGGTTCAAATTCATCAACTGAAACAGGATCAACTGTAAACGCTTCAACATTACCAATTTTGGCAATTTCATAAGCAAGTGCGCAACCAAGATTTGAGGGATGCTCACCCTGGAAATTGTTCCTTGCGTCCTCAAGCATTTTTTCATTTACCAAATAAGTTCCTCCCTTCACAGGTCTCAAAAGCCCACCGATCCCAACGACAGCGGAAAAATCCGTCGGTCTCAAACCATTCTCATTTAAAAATTCAAGTATAATTTTTAATCTAAAGTCAAACTGCTCCCATAGAGTTTTAAACTTTGAAAGTTCCTCGGGTGAATGTCTCAATACTTTTAAATCAACTTGATTTTCATCCTCAAAGATTGCAACCTTCGTTGATGTTGAACCCGGATTGATGACGAGAATTTTCATCCCACATGTCAAAATTTATTTTTAAAGGATATGGCTCGGCAAACAATGCTATTGATTAATTCAAAAGCCATTGTTAATTTAACAAAAGTAAAAAATTAATTCACACAACTTTGCTCATCAACAAAAGATATAAAGTAATTTCAAAAATAGGTCAAGGAGCTATCGCTGAAGTTTTTAAAGCAGTTGATACCCTTACAGAAAAAATTGTTGCACTAAAAATTGCCAAACCCGATCCTATCTCAGAAGAAAAAATTATGAACGAATTTAAAATCACATCACAATTTGAACACCCTAACATCATACTTGCCTACGATTTCGGAACTATAAGGATCTGCGACGATTCAAATTTTTTATCAAGAAAATTTATCACGCTTGAATACTGTGATATACAAGATATAGTGAAATTTCTTTCAAATAAGGATTTTAAAGACAAGCTCCAAGCCATTCTTCAGATATCTCACGCTCTGCATGTAATCCATAAAGCTGGTTTCATTCATCGTGACCTCAAGCCTGAAAATATATTAATTAATTCATCAACCGGCATAGTTAAAATCACAGACCTCGGGCTTGCAATTGGATATGAAAAAACAAACCTTGAAAATTTACCAGTTGGAACGCTTTACTACATAGCACCTGAAATTTTACGAGGTGAAAAATTTGATCATCGTGCTGATATATATTCACTTGGTGTTTTATCAGTTTATATCCTCACCGAGAAATTAAGTTTTAACGCTGATGAACCCATTGAAATTTTAAAATGGCATCTTTCAAAAAAACAACTCCAATTCCCAAAACTTCCGGATGAAGTTCAAAATCTCTTAAATTCAATGCTTGCTCCCAACCCCGAGGAAAGACCCTCTGACCTTCGTGAGGTTATTAACACACTTAAAAAATTAACACCAGACATAAAAGAACCAAAAAGTTTTAAAGTTAGGAAACCGCTTGGAAAAGATGAAGCGCTCAAAAAAGCAATTGAAATCCTCAACTCAACAATCCAATCATCTGGAAAGATAACTTTAATCGTTGGAGCTGATGGGCTCGGCAAAACATCACTTCTGCGCTACATAAACATTGAAGCAAAACTTCTTGGCTTTGAAACTTTATGGATCGCTGAAACCAACATTGAAAAAACTTTAAACTCCATCTTAAAATCACTATTCACCTTAAATTTGTCCCCAGAACTACGGCTGAAACTTGAAAAACTCAAAGATGAAAAAAACATCAACTCATACATCATCATAGAATTTTCACAATTTTTTAAGAACACTTTTACTTGAAGCGTCATCAAACTTCCCTATTGCTGTTTTAATTGACAACATAAATCCTGCTGAACCATTTAGCGAAATTTTCATCAAGTCCTTTTTATTGCCCGAAAAACTCCAAAAGAAAAATATCGCGATTTTCATCGCTTGTGATGATATTAACTTTTTTAAATCTCTT
>NZ_CZVH01000041.1:0-15364 GCF_001458555.1 Candidatus Kryptobacter tengchongensis
ATGGGAATGAGCAACAAACGGATGTTGCATCGCTTTATCTTGACAATGGATATTTAACAGTGAATATGCAACCTGAGGAGATAAAGGTGGGCGAAGATACGATTGATATTGTGGTCCATGTTTTTGAGGGGAAACAGTTTAGGATAAGAAGGGTAGATATAAAGGGGAATACGAAGACAAAAGATAAGGTGATAAGGCGTGAGCTTTATACTGTTCCTGGAAAGTTTTTCAGCAGAAGTGATATTATAAGAAGCATAAGGAATCTTGCTGTTTTAAATTATTTTAACCCTGAAAAGCTTAAACCAGATTATAGGATGGTGAGCGATTCAACGGTTGATTTAACTTATGAAGTGGAAGAGAAGTCAAGCGATACATTTAACGCTTCAGTTGGGTATAGTAGTTTTGGATTGATAGGGAGCATTGGTGTGACATTCAACAATTTTTCAATTTCTGAGCCGTGGCGTGGTGGAGACGGGCAAATGTTGAATTTTGAGTGGGTTTTTGGAAGATATGACTACAGGACATTCAGTTTGAGTTTCAGGGAACCGTGGTTTAGAGATACACCGACCTCAGTCGGCTTTAACATCGTTGATACGAGATATTCTTTTGGATATGATTTAAGGCAAACAGGTGGTTCTATTAGTTTGGGAAGGAGGTTGAGATGGCCAGATGATTATTTCAGGGTTGACTATATTTTCAGATTTCAAATTTACAATGTCGGGGGCACGAGTGGATACTATAGAGAAGGGAAGTGGAGTCAGTTTAGTTTAACTCAGGTGATAACAAGGAATAGCGTTGATAATCCGATTTTCCCAAGCATTGGCTCAAATGTTTCACTTTCAACTGAAATTTCAGGCGGTCCGATCTTTCCTGGGACAACTGATTACTTTAAGATTTATCTTAGCTCTGAATGGTTTAGCAGAATTTTCAATTGGGAAAAACTTGTTTGGTATAATTCTTTTGATTGGGGTTATGTTGATGGTTTCAGGCGTGATTCGTTTATACCTCCGATAGAGTTGTTTTCAATGGGTGGGACAGGGCTTGGTTATATTGCCGTGACCCCGCTTCGTGGGTATAATGATATATCCATTGGCGTTACATCAAATAATGTGCCTCAAGGGAGGGTCTTGATGAAATACACAACTGAGGTTCGTTTTGGATTAACGATGAATCCAATGCCGATATATTTGCTTTTGTTTGCGGAGGCTGGTAATGCTTGGGCGAGGACGCGACAGGTGAGTTTATTTAATCTTTATCGCTCTGCTGGTTTTGGCGTGCGACTTCATATGCAACCGATTGGTTTAATTGGATTTGATTATGGATATGGGTTTGATGATGTTGAACCCAGGGATGGAAAGCCCGATGGCTGGCATTTTCATTTCCAATTCGGAAGAGGTTTTTAATTTAAAACTAAACAAAAGGAGAACTTGTGATGAAGAAAAACATTGGCTTGATTCTAACAATTTTATTTTTTGTAACAACGCTTAACTCACAACAAACAGCGATAAGAATTGGTTATGTTGATTCACAAGTAATTTTGCAGCAATTGCCCGAAGCTCAAAAAATTCAAAAAGAACTTGATAATTTGTTGCAAAAATATCAGGCTGAATACGATCAGATGGTGAAGACTTATCAAAGCAAAGTTGAAGAATATCAAAAGAAAGAAGCAATGCTTAATCCGCAAGCAAAGGAGCAAATGCAAAGAGAAATTATGGAGCTTGAACAGAAAATTTTTGAATACAGAAATCAGAAACTTGGACCTCAAGGGGAATTTGAACAGGAAAGGGAAAAAAGATTGAAACCTTTGAGAGATAAGATAATTGATGCAATTGAAGATGTCGCTCGTGAAGAAAAGTTGAATTTCGTTTTTGATAAAGCTGGTGATGTCATTCTGCTTTATGCGGATAAGCAGTTTGATATTACATTTAAAGTTCTTGATAAATTAACGAGAGGAGCCAAATCTAAATGAAGATATTTTTCAAAATCCTTCTGGGTTGTTTTATTCTTGCTGAGATCTCATTTTCTCAGTTGAAGATAGGTTATATTGATTCTGAAACAATAATGAAACAGCTTCCAGAGGCACAGGAAGCACAGCGTAAAATTGATGTGCTGATACAGCAATGGCAAGGGGAACTTCAAAAAATGAGGGATGAGTGGAAGGTAAAATATGAAGAATATGAAAAGCGGAAACTTATTTTAACCGATGAAGCAAGAGCTCAAATGGAGAAAGAATTAACCGAGCTTGACAGAAAAATTGCCGATTTCCAAATGCAAAAATTTGGTCCTGATGGGGAACTTTATCGCAAGCAGGATGAATTTGTAAAACCAATTCAGAACAAAATTTTTAATGCGATAAAAGAAGTCGCACTTGAAGAGGGATATGATTTTGTGTTTGATAAAAGCGGTGAAATTTTATTGCTTTATGCGAATGAAAAGTATGATCTAACCCAGAAAGTGTTAAACAAACTCCTTCAATTGAAATAATCTTTTGAAATGAAACTTTATGAAATAGCAAATACACTCGGCTGTGAGATCATAGGTAACCCAGAGATTGAGATAAGAAGAGTTGCTGAAATACAGAATGCAGGTAAAGGAGATATAACTTTCATATCAAATCCAAAGTATGAAAAATTTTTTGATACGACAGGTGCTTCTGCTGTGATAGTTGGTAAAAGTTTTACTAAGAGAAGAGAGGGTATATCATTACTTATTGTTGATGATCCTTATTTTGCCTTTGTTAAGGTTTTGAAGCTGTTAAATCCTCCGGTGGAACTTTTACCTCCGGGGATTCATCCAACAGCTGTTGTTGCAGAAAGCGCTGTTCTTGGTGAAAATGTCCGAATCGGGGCTAATGCTGTTATAGGTGAAAGAGTAAAAATTGGAAATAACACCGTGATAATGCCAGGTGTTGTAATTTGCGATGATGTTGAAATAGGTAATGATGTTTTGATTTATCCAAATGTAACAGTTTACCATAAGTGTAAAATTGGCAACAGGGTTATAATTCATTCTGGAACTGTCATTGGAAGTGATGGATTTGGTTTTGCTCCAAGACCTGATGGAAGTTATGAAAAGATACCCCAGGTTGGGATTGTCGTGATTGAGGATGATGTTGAAATTGGTTCAAATTGTTCAATTGACAGGGCTACGCTTGGTGAAACCGTGATAAAACGAGGGGCGAAACTTGACAATTTAATTCAAATCGCTCATAATGTTGTAATTGGTGAGAACACTGTCATAGCAGCACAAACTGGGATAGCAGGGAGCACAAAGATTGGGAAAAACTGTGTTCTTGCGGGTCAAGTAGGTATCGTAGGACATATTGAAATTGCTGATAGAACAACGATAGCAGCTCAATCGGGTGTATCAAAGTCAATAACTGAACCTGGTAAAGTTTATTTTGGTTATCCAGCGAGAGAGCATTCGGTTGCTTTGAGGATAGAAGGAGCTATAAGGCAGCTTCCTGAGTTGATAAAGGAATTTCGTGAGTTGAAGTCAAAAGTTGAAAAATTTTTTTCGGGAAAATGAAATTTCGTTGAATTTTCAGCAAAAAATTTGAGCAAATGAGTTACAATAAAATAAATGAAGGAGGAGAGTTGATATGTTAGTTCAACAGCAGACGATAAAAAAGCCTGTTTCATTATCCGGGGTTGGTTTGCATACGGGTCAATGGTGCACTATAACTTTTAAACCAGCACCGCCGAATTATGGAATTAGATTTAAAAGAATTGACCTTGGAGGGGCACCTGAGATACCAGCTTTGGTTGAGTATGTTGTTGATGTAAGTCGTGGGACAACACTTGGGATTGGTGAAGTCAGAGTTCATACAGTAGAACATGTGCTTGCAGCGATTGCGGGTCTTCAAATTGACAACATTTTGATTGAAATTGATTCAATTGAGCCACCTGTTGGAGATGGAAGTGCAAAGCCATTTGTTGATGCCCTGCTTGAGGCGGGTATTGAAAAACAAGATGAACCAAAGGATTATTTGATAATAGATCAAGCGATTCTTTATTCTGATGAAAGCAAAGGGGTTGATATTGCAGCTTTGCCACTTGATGATTTTAGAATTACGATAATGATTGACTACAAGAATCCAGCTCTTGGAAGCCAACATACGGGATTGTTTTCGCTTGAGAAGGAATTTGTAACTGAATTTGCCCCTGCACGGACATTCTGTTTCCTGCATGAAGTTGAAATGCTTTATGAACAAGGGTTGATACGGGGTGGAAATCTTGATAACGCTATTGTCATTGTTGATCGTGAACTTTCAAAAGAGGAAATAGAAAAGTTGAGCAAAAAGCTTGGTATAAATGAGGTTGTCTTTCTTGGAAGCAACGGTATTTTAAACAATAAATCCTTAAGATTTAAAAATGAACCGGCAAGGCATAAGCTTCTTGATCTTCTTGGTGACCTTGCTCTCGTTGGTGCTCCGATGAAAGCTCAAATCCTTGCAGCAAGACCCGGGCATGCAAGCAACATTGAGTTTGCGAAGAAAATAAGAAAACTTTACTTGCAAAAGAAACTTGTTAAAAGATATCAATTTGAGAAAAAAGAGGGTGTTGTTTTTGATATAAATGCGATTCAAAGAATTTTACCGCATAGATATCCGTTTCTTTTAGTTGATAAGATAATTGATTTTCAAATGGGCGAGAAGATAGTTGGGGTTAAGAATGTCACTGGGAATGAATTTTTCTTTCAGGGTCATTTCCCGGGGCACCCGATAATGCCCGGAGTTTTAATAATTGAGGGAATGGCGCAAACAGGTGGAATTTTACTTTTGAACGGTGAAGAAAACATGGATAACAAATATGTTTATTTCATGGCAATAAAAAATGCTAAGTTCAGAAAACCTGTGTTCCCGGGTGATACTCTTATTTTTGAGGTTGAAATGGTAGAAAGAAGGACAAAGTATTGCACTATGCGTGGCAAAGCTTATGTAGATGGGAAACTTGTTGCAGAGGCAGAGATGATGGCAGCAATAGTTACAAAATCCGAACTAACATCTGTTGAACAAACTTCAGAAAAAGAGGCATGAGCACATTTATTGATCCCAGGGCTGTGGTCAGCCCAAATGCCCAAATCGGGGAGAATGTTAAAATAGGTCCTTTTACGGTAATTGAAGATAATGTCATAATCGGGGATGGGACAATTATAGGTCCAAATGTATTTATAGGTAGCGGGACAAGGATAGGGAAAAATTGTAAAATTTTTCACGGAGCTTCTGTTGGCTCAATCCCGCAGGATTTAAAATTCAAGGGTGAGGAAACAACTCTTGAAATCGGAGATAATACGGTAATTCGTGAATTTTGCACATTAAATAGAGGGACATCTCATTCAGGGAAAACAGTTATAGGAAGCAATTGTCTGCTTATGGCATATGTTCATGTGGCGCATGACTGCGTAGTTGGAAATAATGTGATCATGGCAAATGCTGTAAATCTTGGGGGACATGTTGTAGTTGAGGATTATGTTGTGATTGGTGGGCTTGTCCCAGTTCACCAATTTGTTAGAATTGGGCAACATTCAATAGTTGGAGGTGGCTGGCGTGTCCCAAAGGATGTCCCACCATATATTATGGCTGCGCGCGAACCACTTAGATTTGAAGGGCTTAATATAGTCGGATTGAAAAGAAGAAATTTTCCGAAAGAAGTCATTGAAAAAATTGAACACGCTTACCGAATCATTTATCAATCAAATTTGAATGTTTCTCAAGCATTAGAAAAGTTGAAAAGCGAAGCAGATTTGATCCCCGAAGTTCAAAATATAATAAATTTCATTGAAAAAAGTCAGCGCGGTATAATCAGAGGTCCATATGATGAATAAAAGGTGGATCTTTCTAAATACAGGTTTCCACGACGGGGAATTTAATATGATGTTTGACCAGAAACTTGCTCATCTTTTTTCAGCTGGAAAGATAAAACCTGTTTTAAGAGTTTACGGTTGGAGACCTTATACTATTTCAATTGGATACAATCAAGATGAAAATGTTTTTGATTTTGAAAAAATAAAAAGTTCAGGCATCGGCTTCGTCAGAAGACCAACGGGAGGAAGGGCAATACTTCATTCAGAGGAACTTACATATTCTGTCGTGATGAACGCAGATGGTAAAAGTGTTCTTGATGTTTATAACTTGTTAAGTCAGGCGATAGCAAAGGGATTGAGTTTACTTGGAGCTGAATTTGAACTTGAGGAATCTCAACCCGATTTTGTAAAACTTTATAAGCATTTTAATTCAATTCCATGTTTTGCGAGCTCGGCAAAGTATGAAATTCACTATAAAGGAAAGAAAGTCGTCGGAAGTGCACAAAGAAGATATGGTGATGTTGTTTTACAGCATGGTTCAATTCTAATTGGAGGATATCATAAAAGATTGCCAGAGTTCTTAAAGGTTGATTCAAGAGATTTGATTGATCAGATTAAATATGAGATTGAAAACAAGACAATATGTTTGAACGAAATTTTCGGGCGTGAGGTAAGCTTTGAAGAGGTTGCGGTTGCTTTAAAAAAAGGTTTTGAAATTGAACTTGGAATAGAGTTTGAAGATCTTTCACAAATAAAATTTCAAGAAATGATTTTATGAGTTTGAAAAAAGTGACGACGAAAATTTTGATTGAGATGAAGAAGCGTGGCGAGAAAATTGCGATGTTGACTGCATACGATTTTTTGATTGCAAAACTTCTTGATGAGGCTGGAATTGATGTCATACTTGTGGGCGATTCTCTTGGGAATGTTTTTCAAGGACATGAGACAACTTTGCCAGTTACAGTTGATGATATGATTTACCACGCTAAAGCGGTTTGCAGAGCTGTCAAAAGAGCGATGGTTGTGGTTGATATGCCATTTCTTTCTTATCAAGTAAGCCTTGAAGAGGCGATAAAAAATTGCGGAAGGGTTTTGAAGGAAACATGCGCTGAAGGGGTAAAACTTGAAGGTGGGTCAGAAATCATAGATGTGGTTTATAAATTAACAAGTATCGGGATTCCCGTCATGGGTCATCTTGGTTTGACCCCGCAGAGCATTCATAAATTTGGTGGATATGATGTGCGAGGGGTTGATGAGAAAGAAGCGGAGAAAATTTTAAACGACGCAAAAGAGCTTGAATCCGCTGGTGCGTTTTCAATAGTTCTTGAAAAAATACCATCAGGACTTGCAAAAAAAATTACCGAAACAATCTCAATCCCAACTATTGGCATTGGGGCAGGACCATTCTGCGATGGACAAGTCCTCGTGGTTTATGATATGCTTGGCTTGTTTGAGGAATTTAAACCAAAATTCGTGAGAAGATATGCTGAGCTTTCAAAAATTATAAGAAATGCCTTTGAAAATTATATTTCCGATGTGAAAAGTGGAAAATTTCCAAGTGAGAGCGAATCCTATTGATGCTCTAAAACCAAGGAACGAGGTAAGGAAAAAAAATTGTTATAACTAATGAATCAAATTCAATTTTTTGAAGATGTTTAAAAGCTTAATGCACATACTGACACTTATAACTTTTGTGTTTGGCACATTTCAATTTGCGAGCATGGGTCAATACTGCAAGATGATGGGGGAAATACAAACTTCAATTTCATGTGCGTGTTCTGAAAATTTTGAAAGCGGTGTTTCTATATCTCAAGGAGAGATGAAGTGTTGTTCAATTAAAAAATTTGAAAAAGATAAGGTTCAAGATTTTGCGGATTTAAAGGTTGAAATTTTAAAATTTGTTTCGTTTATTGGGGATGCTAACTTTGAACTAACTTTTACTCAAAAATCCCCTGAATTAAAAGTTCTCATCTCTTACAATTTCCCGCCTCCTGAATCCAATCTTTACATAAAAAATTCAACTCTTCTTATTTGAGCCCTTTTAAGATCTGGGCTTTAGCATAAGATTAAGGTTATGCGGGGTTTTTGTCCCTTGCAGGGTTGATTTTTTGAAAAAATAATTTTGGCAATTTGCTGATTTTGAATTTACAATTCTTCTCAAACAAAAGTTGAAAAAATCATGAAGTTTATAAAATATCTTGTTTTCATTTGCTTATTTTCCAGCTTTGCAATTTCTCAAACACTTGAAGATTACATAGAAATTGCTCTGGGAAATAATCCAGATCTTAAAGCTTTAAAATTGCAGATTGACGCATATGAAAGAAAAATAAAACAAGCAAGCACTCCATCTGATCCGATATTAATGTTTGGAATTGCGAATCTTCCGACAAGTTTAAGATTTACCCAAGATGTGATGACGATGAAAGAAATCGGGATAACCCAAATGCTGATGTATCCCGAGAAATATTCATTGATGAAAAAGATGGCGGAAAAAGATTATGAAATTGCAAAAGAGGTTTATGAAGCAAAGCGACTTGAAGTTATCGCAAATGTTAAAATGGCTTACTTTGAAATTTATTATATGACAAGGGCAATTGAGATCACCCGAAGGTCAATAGATTTGCTTAGAGATTTTGTTAAGATAGCATCAACAAAATTTGCAACTGGGCAGGGAATTCAACAGGATGTTTTGAAGGCACAAGTTGAGATTTCAAAAATGATAGATGAATTGATAAGAATGGAAACTGAAAGAAAAATGATGATAGCACGCTTTAATGCCTTGCTTTATAGAAAACCAACTGATTCGGTCTATGTCCCAGATGAAATTAAGTTTGTTCAGATTGAAAAAAAGTATGATGAACTTGAAAAGCTTGCCTTTGAAAATAATCCAATGATAATTGCGATGGAAAAGATGGTTGAAAAAGATAAAGTTATGAACATCCTTGCTAAGAAGGAACTAATACCTGATTTTGAAATCAGATTTTCTTATGGTCAGCGCTCCGCCATTGAGCAAACTGGTATGAAGGCGCATGATATGTTAAACTTTTCAATCGGGGTGAATCTTCCGATCTTTTTCTGGCGAAAGCAAAATTTAAAGATTCAAGAAACCGCTATAAATATATCACAATCCGAGGCAAAGCTTTCGGCAGTGAAAAACGAGATTTCAAAAATGATTCAGGAGACATTGAATAAAATTGAGCAAAATGTTCGTTTGATTGACCTCTATAAAAATGGTTTAATTCCACAAGCGACTCAAAATTTGAACATCGGACTTGTCGGTTATCAAGTTGGAAAGATTGATTTTATGACGCTTGTTGATAATTTCATGTCTCTTTACAAATATCAAATTCAATATGAAAAAGCCTTGGCTGACTATCATTCAAGTCTTGCTGAGCTTGAAATGTTAACTGCAGTTAAAACCTTTTGATAAATTTTAAAAACAAAAAGAAAGTTTAAAAATGAACAAAAAAACGATCATCTTAGTTATGCTCATTTCTTTTGTTTCGCTTTCGGTTGGATATTTTGTCGCTCTGGTATTTCATCCCTACTTAAAAAATCAATCTGATATTTCGCATGTTTCTGTTAAAACTGAGCGAAAAATTCTTTATTACAAAGACCCGATGCATCCGTGGATCACAAGTGATAAGCCAGGGAAAGCGCCAGATTGCGGGATGGATTTGGTTCCTGTCTACGAGGGTGAAGAGGGAATGGAAGAAGGCGTAATTAGAATTGACCCAACGATAGTTCAAAATATCGGCGTAAAAATTGAACCAGTTAAAAGGATGAAACTCACAAAAACAATAAGAACTGTTGGAAAAGTTGATTATGATGAGACAAAAATTGCAGTTGTTACAACTAAAATTTCTGGATGGATAGAGAAGCTTCATGTTGATTACACAGGTAAGTTTGTTCGTAAGGGTGAACCTTTATTTGAAGTTTATAGCCCTGAACTTGTTACAGCGCAGGAGGAGTATCTTCGGGCGATAAATTACAAAGAAAGTGTTTCAGGTAGCAAAGATCCATATATAATTGATGGTGCGAATCAGCTTGTGGAAAGCTCTCGCAAACGACTCCTTTATTGGGATATAACAGAAGAACAAATAAAAGAGCTTGAAAACACAAAACAGGTCAGGAAAACGTTGGTGTTTTATTCCCCTGTTGATGGTGTCGTTATTGAGAGAAATGTTTTTCTTGGGACGAAGGTGGCACAAGGTATGAATTTGATGAAAATCGTGGATTTATCAACTGTGTGGATTTACGCTGATGTGTATGAATATGAATTACCCTGGGTGAAGGTTGGAGAAGAAGCTGAAGTTGAACTTTCTTATATCCCAAGGTAAAATTTTAAAGGGGAAGATCGTCTATATTTACCCTTTTCTTCAGCCTGAGACGAGAACAATAAAGGTGCGACTTGAATTTGAAAATCCAGGGTATCTGCTTAAGCCTGACATGTATGTAAATGTTAATATCAAATCAAAAGTTGCTATTGATGCTTTAGTTGTGCCCGAACAATCTGTGATAAGAACGGGTAAAAGAGATGTTGTAGTTGTTGCCCTTGGCGGTGGAAGATTTAAATCAGTTGATGTTAAACTTGGCGTTCTTGCAGATGGTTATTATCAGGTGCTTGAGGGTCTGCATGAAAATCAAAATATAGTTACATCATCTCACTTCCTCATAGATTCAGAAAGCAATCTCAAAACTGCGCTTGCTGGGTTGACACATCAACATGATGGTTCTATGGTTTCAGAAACGAAAGGATATAAACAAAAAAGTGGAAATAAAACTGCTGATGAAGAGATAAAATTGAAGGAACATAAAGGACACGAAATGAAACATGAAAGCTCTAAAGAAAGCGGAAAAAGTTCCGAAGGGGAAAAGTCGGAGGGACATAAGGATCATGAAGATTATGGGAAGAAGACGATAAATAAAGTTATTGATCCTGTTTGTGGAATGGAGATAGAGCCAAAGGAAGAACTTTCATATGTTTATAACGGAAAGAGGTATTACTTCTGTATGAGATCTGATATGGAAAAGTTTAAAAAGAACCCGGAGAGATATTTAAAGAGGCAGTGATTAAAGAATTTTTAAAATAAAATCGGTGAATTTAAATGCTTCAGAGAATAATTGAATGGTCGGTTAACAATAAATTTCTCGTGATACTTGTCGTTGTTTTCGCAATCATTGCCGGGATTTATTCAATTCAAACGATCCCGATTGATGCAATCCCTGATTTAAGCGATGTTCAAGTTATAATTTATACACAATATCCAGGTCAGTCGCCTGAAATTGTTGAACAGCAGATCACCTATCCACTTACGACAGCAATGGTTTCGGTTCCAAAATCAAAAGTTGTTCGTGGTTATTCCTTTTTTGGTTTTTCGCTTGTTTATGTAATATTTGAGGATGGTACAGACCTTTACTGGGCGAGAAGTCGTGTTCTTGAATATTTAAATTATGCAATAGATAAACTTCCAAAAGGTGTTGTTCCAGCTCTTGGTCCGGATGCAACTGGCGTGGGCTGGGTTTATATGTATGCCCTTGTGTCGGATAAAAGAGATTTGAGTGAGTTGCGTTCAATTCAAGATTGGTATCTTAGATATGCGCTTACGAGTGTTGATGGTGTGGCTGAAGTTGCAAGTGTTGGCGGATATGTAAAAAATTATCGCATAACGGTTGATCCAAATAAACTTCTTGCGTATAACATCCCGCTAAGTCAAGTTGAGATGGCGATAAAGCGAAGCAACAAAGATGTGGGTGGGGAGGTAATAGAAATGGGGGAGATGGAATATATGGTTCGTGGGCTGGGTTATATAAGGACAATTGAAGATATAAAACGTATTCCAGTCGGTGTGAGCAAATTTTCTAAGGAAACATCCGGAGCGATGGCTCAAGTGCCGATGGGCGAGCTTTCTGGAATGAATATGGGAAATGCAAATATGGAATTGGAACTCACACCTTTGGGCGGGAAATCTATGCAAAATAGAATTTTCAGTGGCGGGACGCCTATATATCTTGGAGATATAGCCACGGTTTCAATTGAGCCGATGATGAGAAGGGGAATATCCGAGTTAAATGGCGAAGGTGAAGTTGTGGGAGGTATAATTGTGATGCGACATGGTGAAAACGCTTTGAAAGTTATTGATGGTGTTAAGAAAAAAATTGAGGAGTTAAAATCCGGACTTCCTGAGGATGTTAAAATTATAACAGTGTATGATAGGTCTGAACTTATAAAAAGATCAATAGCAACCTTAAAAGAAAAACTCATTGAAGAATCAATTATCGTTGCTCTTGTTTGTTTGCTTTTTTTATTCCATTTTACAAGTGGATTAGTGGCTATATTCACGCTTCCCACGGCGATTTTGATTTCTTTCATCATTATGAAAATTCAAGGTATAAATGCAAATATAATGTCACTTGGTGGGATTGCGGTTGCAATTGGGGCTATGGTTGATGCTGCAATAATTATGATTGAAAATGCGCATAAACATCTTGAACGCGATTCTGGAAAAAAAGATCATTGGAAAATAATCGTTGACGCCTCAAAAGAAGTAGGACCTTCACTTTTTTATTCTCTTCTTGTCATCACAGTTTCATTTCTTCCAGTGTTTGCGTTGGAAGCGCAGGAGGGGAGATTATTTAAACCACTTGCATATACAAAAACATATTCAATGGCAGCAGCTTCTCTCCTTTCAATCACGATTGTTCCGATTCTGATGGGATATTTTATCAGGGGTAAGATTCCGTCCGAGGAAAAGAATCCAATCAACAGATTTTTAATTAAAATTTATCATCCGGTTTTGCACTTCTCTTTAAGATTTAAATGGATTGTCATAGTTTCAACCCTTTTAATTTTAGGTTTAACTTATTTCCCATTTTCAAGAATTGGGTCGGAATTTATGCCACCTCTGTGGGAAGGAGATCTTCTTTATATGCCGACAACTTTGCCTGGGATTTCAATTACAAAAGCGAGGGAAATTTTACAACAGACGGATAAAATCATAAAGCAATTTCCAGAGGTTCACCATGTCTTTGGTAAAATTGGAAGGGCTGAAACTGCAACTGACCCAGCTGGACTTGATATGATTGAAACAACAATTATGTTGAAACCGGAAAAAGAATGGCGACCTGGGATGACACCAGAAAAGCTTATAAAGGAAATGGATAAAGCACTTCAAATTCCAGGTTTATCAAATGCCTGGACCATGCCCATAAAAACAAGGGTTGATATGCTCTCAACGGGAATAAGAACACCAGTTGGAATAAAAGTTGCAGGTCCAGATTTGAAAACACTTGAGGAAATTGGGAAGCAAATTGAGGCAGTGATAAGAAAAGTTCCTGGCACCGTTTCCGCATATTCGGAAAGGATTCTTGGTGGAAACTATGTTGATTTTAAGATCAAAAGAGAAGAAGCAGCAAGATATGGTTTAACAGTTGGGGATGTTCAAGATATCATAATGACAGCTATTGGTGGAATGGAAGTTACGACAACTGTTGAAGGTCTTGAACGATATCCCGTTAGCATACGCTATCCAAGGGAGTTAAGAGATAATATAGAAAATTTAAAGCGTGTTCTTGTTCCAACTCCGTCCGGTGCACAAATTCCACTTGGACAACTTGCAGACATTGAAATTAAAAAGGGTCCAATGGTTATACGAAGTGAGGACGCAAGACCGAACGTTTGGATTTATGTTGATTTTAGAGATTACGATGTTGGAACTTATGTCAGGATGGCTCAGCAAGCTGTGAAAGAAAATGTCAAACTTCCCTCTGGATATACGATAACCTGGAGCGGTCAATTTGAATACATGGAAAGAGCCAAGCAAAAGCTTTATTACATAATTCCTGCGACTTTGCTCATAATTTTTGTGATAATTTATTTAAACACGAAGTCAGTTACAAAGGTAATTATCGTTTTTCTTGCTGTCCCATTTTCACTTGTTGGAGCCATATGGCTTCTTTACATACTTGGGTACAATATGAGCGTTGCTGTGTGGGTTGGGATAATCGCTTTGGCTGGGCTTGATGCTGAAACCGGAGTTGTGATGCTTCTTTATCTTGACCTTGCTTATGAGGAATGGAAAAGAAAAGGGATGTTAAAAACAATTGATGATTTAAAAGAAGCAATATATCACGGTGCTGTAAAAAGAATAAGACCAAAAGCTATGACCGTCTCGGCAATCATAGCAGGGCTTCTACCGATAATGTGGAGCCATGGAACAGGGGCGGATGTGATGAAAAGAATCGCTGCACCAATGGTTGGCGGTGTTGTGACAAGTTTTATGCTTGAACTTGTCATATACCCAGCGATTTATCTTGTCTGGAGAAGCTGGAGCTTAAGAAAAGAAATTGAAACAGAGAAAATGTAAAAAGATGAAAACTCATAAAATTTCTTACTTGCTATTTTTAGTATTTCTTTTTACTTTGACATAGTTTCAACATCTTCATAACTCTGGGATACAAAGCGCCCAGCGCGTTATATATTGGAAATTATACTTTTAAAATTCACTTTCAGAAAATTGATTTAAGCCAAATGACAAATTATCAAAAAGTTCATCCTATAGCACTTGGTGTTGGGCTTGGTGTTATTGAAGGGCTTGCGATTTTTACAGCTACAATTATTCTCTTTTTGCAAGGTGATAGGGGAAGCGCTTTTCTGAGCAAGCTATTCCCGTTTTATGAAATTAGTATTATGGGAGCGTTTATAGGACTCGTTGAAGGATTTATTGATGGATTCATCGGTGGAATCATTTTAGGCTGGGTTTACAACTGGGTAGTCGGGAAGCGTTAAAATTTTTAAATGGGGGCGTCTTAATGACGCCCCGTGATTAACTTACTTGCCTCCGAACGGAAATACAAACGATACTCTTGGTTCAATTCGCTTTTGAACTTCATACTTGGTTTTATCGCCGACCCTTGTAGGTTTGAATGTCCATTGATAGAGCATGCTTATAACTATGTATTTGACAGGTTTATATCCAACTTCTGCATATAAAAGGGAGCGTTCATCAAGGCGAAAAACATCTCCAAAATCTTTTATATTTCTTCTATCATACCCAGCATCAAAAACAATCGTTGGTAAGACCTGTGGAAGTTCAAGGTCAAGGTGAAGTGTTCCGCTTTCAGGTATCGCATCAAGTTGTTGATAGCTTCCGACAATTTGAAGCTGTCCAAGGATGGTAAAAATTAACTCTCCATAAGTGCCAGCTGTCTTTTTTGCATTTCTCAATTCTTGTAACTTACTTGTTGCATTAACTGTGTCCCTCAAATTAAATCTTTCTATCTCGTAGAAATAATTAAAATAGCTTGGTAGGAATTGATCGCCGAAATTTCTTCTTTCAATTTTTGCTCCGATGTTAAGAATTCCAAGCCCTCTAAATTCAAAATTACTTCCGTAGGCAATCCCGCTCCCATAATTTAAGAACTTAACATAGTCAAAGTAAATATCCCATCCGAAAATTTTTGATCTTATAATTGGTAAACCAATATCAAGTCCAACAATATCAGGTCTATCCCAATCTCTTACGATTTCTCTTTTCACAGGATCATAGTGTGCGAGGGC
>NZ_CZVH01000042.1:0-15321 GCF_001458555.1 Candidatus Kryptobacter tengchongensis
CTCGGATATACATTATATCAAAGGATATGCAGCTTTTGTTATCAATAAGGCAATGTTAATTTCGGATAGAAACAATAGAGTTTTATACATTAAGGGAATTGAACCCGATAAGGCCCATCTTGTTTCTGGACTTCCTGATAAAATCGTTCTTGGAAATTTTGATTTATCTGAGAATGGGGGATTGCCGAAAATTATTCTCGGATTAACGATAGCGGATAGATTAAATGCACTTGTGGGTGATACGGTAACTCTTATAAGTCCAAGTTTTTCTACAATGTTTGGGCTTGTTCAGCCAAATGTGAAAAAGTTTGTTGTTTCTGGGATATTTGAATCAAATAATAAGGACTATGATGGATATTATGCGTTTATTCCCATAAGATCTGCGCAAGAGCTTTTTGACATGGTTAAAAAAATAAATGGGGTTGAAATCCGCCTTTATGATATTAATCAATCTGAAAATGTTAAACGGATGATTCAATCTAAACTTGGTGATAATTTTCAGGTTAAAACTTGGTATGATCTTCACAGAGACTTATATTCTGTTATGCAAATTGAGAGATGGACTGCTTATGTTATACTTTCGCTTATAATTTTCGTTGCAACCTTTAATATTCTTGGTTCATTGACTATGTCTGTAATTGAAAAGACGAGAGATATAGGGATTTTAAAAGCGATGGGGGCAAAAAATTCAGATATAATTAGAATTTTCATGTTTGAAGGGGTTATAATTGGCCTGATCGGGACAGGTATTGGGAGTTTAATTGGTTTTATCGTTTGTTACATTCAAGAAAAATATCATGTTTTTCCGCTTGACCCAACGATTTACATAGTTCCATCTCTTCCCGTTGAAATGAAATTAACTGATTTCATTGCCGTTGGGCTTGCTGCGATTTTTCTTTGTTCTTTTGCTTCTTACTATCCCGCAAGAAGAGCAGCAAGTATAGTTCCTTCCGAAGCCGTAAGGTGGGAGTGAACTGGAACGATTTCATTTTTGGGGAGTGTTAAAACTTTTGAACTTGGTTTTTGAAAAATCAACGGAGGTGCTATGCGTTTGGGATTTATTTTACTGCTTTTTTTATTTTCACAAGTTTTAAAGGCTCAAAGTGATACTTCTTCTGTGAATTTGCTTCCACAAAAATTGAGCTTAATTGAAAAAACTTTATGGGGAGAACGGGGATTTTTCAGGATTGTTGGAATTGCACCGCTTACACCTGAAGCAAGAGAAAAGGAGATAAAATTTAGAAGAACGATGTTATCGCTTCATCAACTTGGTGGTTTCATAACACTTAGTTTGATGACGGCAACAGTTTATTACGGACAGAGGGTCTTTGATGGGGAATATAAACTTCTTAACAGACATAGAAATCTTGTCAAATCCACAATCGCATCGTATTATTTGACTGCCTCACTTGCTTTATTTTCTCCACCGCCACTTGTCAGGCATAAAAAAGAAACAAGTTCAATTTCAATCCATAAAGCACTTGCATGGGTTCATTTCGCTGGGATGATCTCAACGCCTTTGCTTGGTTTATCAGTTAAGAAAAGCTCAGACCCTATAAAAGCAAGAAGGATTCACCGAATTTCTGGCTATATAACGCTTGCATCTTTAACAAGTGCTATGATTGTGATTACATTTTTCAGGTAAAGAAGCAAATTTAATGGGGAGGTTGAAATGAAATTTTTATTGATATCTGTTTTGGTGATGTTTTTATTTTCAACGATCTTTTCTCAAACTGTTTTGATAGAGGCTGAAAATGGGGTGTCTTATGTTCAATATTTCCTTCGTCATCCACTTCATTCAGTAAGAGCTATAAACAACGAGGTTAAATTTTTGATTGAGTTTGATGTGGAATATAACAAAATTGTAAAGGCTGAGGCAGTTGCGGATGTTTTTAAATTCAATAGTGGAAATTCAAACCGTGATTCACACGCAATGGAGGTAATTGAGGCGCTGAAGTATCCGACAGTGACTTTTAAAAGCAACGATATAAAGTTGAACGGTGATAATATAATTGTTAATGGTTCCCTCACATTCCATGGGCAAACTCGGGAAATAACAATGAATGGCAAAGTGAAGCAGGAAGGTAAGTCGTTGATCGTTGAAGGTAGTTTTCAAATAAGTTTGACAGATTTCAAAGTTAAGAGACCAACCCTTTTGTTCATCCCAACGGATGACACTTTAAAATTTTATATTTACGCAAAGTTTAATTTACCGAAGTGATTTTATTTTAGCTTTGTTCAAGTTGCTCTTTTCTATCAGCAAGTTTCAGCGATTCAATTAACTGGTCAAGTTCGCCATCAAGGATTTCTTGAAGGTTGTAAAGTGTGAGATTAATTCTGTGGTCTGTTACACGATTTTGTGGGAAGTTATATGTTCTTATCTTTTCGCTTCTATCACCAGTTTTAACCAAGCTTCTGCGGTGGGCTGTTAGCTCGGATTCTTTTTCTGCAAGTATTTTATCGTATAATTTTGATCTGAGAATCTTCATCGCTTTTTCTCTGTTTTTAAACTGTGAGCGTTCATCTTGACATTGGACGACGATCCCGGTTGGTATATGCGTAATTCTTACGGCGGTTTCAACTTTGTTGACATTTTGTCCTCCATGCCCACCTGCGCGGTAAAATTCAATTTTCAAATCATCTGGATTTATTTCAATTTCAACATCTTCAATTTCTGGCAAGACGACAACGCTTGCAGCTGAGGTATGAATTCTTCCACTTGATTCAGTAATTGGAACTCTTTGAACCCTGTGAACACCGCTTTCATATTTTAATGTCCCATAGACATTATCTCCAGTGACATAGAAAATTATCTCTTTAAATCCGCCAAGCCCTGTTTCATTGAAATCCATAACTTCAACTTTCCATCCTTTTTTCTCGGCATATTTTGAATACATTCTGAAAAGGTCAGCGGCGAAAAGAGCCGCTTCTTCTCCGCCAGTCCCAGCTCTAATTTCAACAATTGCGTTCTTGGTATCATTTGGATCTTTGGGTATAAGAGCTTCTTTGAGTTGATCTTCAAGTTTTTTCAATTTGCTTTGAAGTAAGTTTATCTCCTCTTGAGCAAGTTCTTTGAATTCTGGATCATTTGCTGTTTTATATAGCTCTTTTGTCTCATTCAAAATTTTTTCTGTTTCAAGATATTTGTTGTATAGTTCAACTATTTCGGAGAGTTCGTGATGTTCCTTTGAGAGAGCCTTATATCTTTCAAGGTTTGAGATGACATCAGGTTGAGTTAGAATTTGTGTGAGTTCTTCGTATCGCTTTTTTAATTTTTCAAGTTTTTCAAACACTGCTTTCAAATGGAATTTATTTTGGTGCAAATAAATATACATCATTTGGCGTAAATTATCAAGTTTGATTTTTTGAGTTCAAATTTTTATCTTTACAAAAATTTTTAACGGCGGATTATGAAGGTGAAAGAGAAAATAATGGACGCTGATGATATTGAGAGAACGCTCAACAGGTTGGTCTATGAAATCGTTGAAAGAAATAAGGGTTCAAAAAATCTTGCAGTTGTTGGGATAAGGACGAGGGGAGAATTTCTTGCAAAAAGGATTGCCGAAAAAATTTCAAAACTTGAAAATAATCAAATCCCGGTTGGAATTCTTGATATAACTTTTTACCGTGATGATATTAGGTTAAAATTGAGGCAACCTGAAGTTAAAACAACCGAAATCAATTTTTCAATTGATGATAGGGATATAATCCTTGTTGATGATGTTTTGTTTACGGGTAGAACCGTTAGAGCTGCTCTTGATGAGTTAATGGATTTTGGTAGACCTAAAACGGTTCAGCTTGTTGTTTTGATTGATCGTGGGAATCGTGAGCTTCCAATTCAAGCGGATTTTGTTGGTAGGAGGGTTAAAACGAGCTTAAATGAGGAGATAAGGGTTAAACTGCGGGAGGTAGATGGTGAGGATTCTGTTATTTTAATTGAGCGTGATTGAAGCCGAAACCGATTGGTTTCGGCTTTTTTATTATAAAAATAAAGGGAAGGGAATAACATGGCGTTAAAAAGTCGGCACCTTCTTGGGCTTGAAGGGATGCCTAAGGAAGATATTGAGTTAATTTTAGATACAGCGGTTTCATTTAAGGAGGTTCTTGAAAGACCAATTAAAAAAGTTCCAACATTGCAAGGGAAAACAGTTGTGAATTTGTTCTTTGAGAGTTCAACAAGGACGAGAATTTCATTTGAACTTGCTGAGCGGAGGTTATCAGCTGATGTTGTTAATTTTACAACCGCTGGAAGTAGCATTGCTAAGGGTGAGACATTTAAAGATACCGTGAAAAATATTGAGGCGATGAAAATTGATATGGTCGTGATAAGACATTCATCATCTGGAGCCCCACATTTCCTTGCCAAGGTAGTTGATGCAAATGTTATAAATGCAGGCGATGGAACACATGAGCATCCGACACAGGCTTTGCTTGATATTTTCACCATGCGTGAGAAATTTGGTTATATTCAGGGTTTAAATGTTTGTATAGTCGGGGATATACTCCATAGCAGGGTTGCAAGGTCAAATATATTTGGTTTAAAAATTCTTGGTGCAAATGTCAGCGTTTGTGGTCCTGAAACGCTTATCCCGAAAGATATTGAAAAGTTGGGAGTTGAAGTTTACCACAACATTGATGAAGTTATTCCGAAGGTTGATGTTTTGAATGTTTTAAGATTGCAACTTGAAAGACAAAATTCAGCTTTTATACCTTCGCTTCAAGAATATCATAAATTTTTTGGCATAACGAGAAAACGGCTTGAAAAAGCGAGCAAACCAATTTTGATAATGCATCCCGGTCCAATAAATCGGGGCGTTGAGCTCTCTTCTGATGTTGCTGATAGTGAACACTCCCTTATACTTGAGCAGGTAACGAACGGCGTTGCAATACGGATGGCTGTTCTCTATCTTCTTGGAACAATGTCAAATTGAAAACAAAATTTAAACTCTGTTGAGATGAAGATACTTCTAAAAAACGCACGAGTTATCAGCCCATCACAAGGTCTTGACGAGGTGATTGATTTATTGATAGTTGATGGGAAAATAGAGAAACTCGGTGATATTGAAGAAACTAAGGATTTTCAAGTTTATGATATGAGCGGGAAAATAATCTCACCGGGTTTCATTGATATGCATGTTCATTTAAGAGAACCTGGCTTTGAACATAAAGAGACAATTGAGACTGGAATTGAGGCGGGAGCGAATGGTGGTTTTACAGGGTTATGCTGTATGCCCAATACGGAACCACCAATGGATGAACCAAGCGTTGTTGAATATGTTAAGAAAAGAGCAAGCAAATCACTTGATGGAATGATTGAAGTTTACCCGATTGGTGCTGTAACGAAAAAGAGAGAGGGTAGGGAATTAGCTCCGATTGCAGAACTTGTTGAAGCTGGAGTGGTTGGATTTTCTGACGATGGGAATCCAGTCCAAGATTCAGGAGTTATGCGAAAAGCGTTTGAATATATAAGTATGTTTGACAGGGTTATAATCCAACATTGCGAGGATAAAACTTTAACTCAAAATGGAATGGCAAATGAGGGATATTGGTCAACCTTGCTTGGCTTACCACCATATCCAGATATAAGCGAAGAAATTATTTTGTATCGTGATTTGAGGTTAATTCAGTATTTAAAGCCGAAAATTAAAAAAGTAAAATACCACATCGCTCACATTAGCAGTAAAAGCTCAATAGAGCTGTTAAGAAAATTCAAAAACGAGGGATTGAACATCACTGCAGAGGTTACACCACATCACCTTCTTCTAACAGATGAAGATATATGGAGATCAAGTTATGATACAAATTTGAAGGTAAATCCACCTTTGAAGAGCAGAGAAGATATTGAAAGTTTGGTTGAGGCGTTGAAAGATGGAACGATTGATGTAATTGCTACTGATCATGCTCCTCATGCGCCTGAGGAGAAGGAGGCTGACTTCGCTTCCGCTCCTTTTGGGATAATTGGGCTTGAAACTGCTGTTGGATTAATTTTGAGTGAGTTTGTCAATAAAGGAGTTATCTCAATACATCGTATGATAGAGCTATTTGCGGTAAACCCGAGAAAAATTCTCGGCTTGCCACAAGTAAAAATTGCGGAAGGTGAGATCGCAAATTTAACCTTGCTTGATCCAAATTCCGAATGGATCGTTGATGCGAAAAAGTTTAAGTCAAAATCAAGAAATTCTCCATTTATCGGATGGAAGCTTAAAGGGAAACCGCTTGGGGTAATAAACAAGGGTAAAGTATATTGGTCGGACTTATGAAACTTTTTCTTCTTTCTTTCATCTAAATTTGTAAAAAAACAAAATTTTAAGCGAACGATGAATCTTGAGGATACAATCCTTTCAGCATATCATTCAATAAAGAGCAACCCGATGCGTTCGTTTTTAACCATACTTGGGATAATAATCGGGGTTGCTGCTGTTATAGCAATGGTTGCAGTTGGTCAGGGAGCACAGTATTCCGTTCAAAAACAAATTGAATCACTTGGGACAAATGTTCTTGTCGTTTTTCCTGGGGCGCCAACGCAATCTGGGAGAGTTAGAATGGAGGTGGGTTTTTCAAGTAGATTAACGATTGAAGATGTAGAAGCGATAAAAAATCAATGTGATGCTGTTGCCTATGTGACGCCTGTTGTTAGAACTATGTCTCAAGTAATTTACGGAAATAATAACTGGAGAACTGGGATTTACGGGGTTAATACCGATTATTTTCAAATAAGAGCCTGGGGGTTATCAGCAGGGAGTTATTTCACTGAGCAAGATGTCAAAGCTGGAGCAAAGGTTTGCGTTATAGGTCAAACTGTTAAAAATGCTCTTTTTGGCGATGAGGATCCAATTGGTAAAATCATAAGAATTCGCGATGTTCCAGTCAAAGTTGTTGGGGTTCTCGAGCCAAAGGGACAAAATGTGATGGGTCAGGATCAGGATGATATAATTGTTGCACCTTATACAACTGTTATGACACGGCTTTCAAGGTTCTTTTTCATTGGCTCAATTCTCGTCTCCGCTGTTAGCCAAAATTTAATACCAGTTGCCCAGCAACAAATTACACAGGTGTTAAGAGAAAAACATAAAATTCAACCTTGGCAAGAGGATGATTTTACCGTTAGAACCCAAACTGAAATAGCATCAACCGCTCAGGAAACATCAAGAATAATGACAATTCTATTAGGAAGTATAGCTTCGGTTTCATTAATTGTTGGTGGAATTGGTGTAATGAATATAATGCTTGTTTCTGTAACAGAGAGAACTCGGGAAATTGGTATCCGTATTTCTGTTGGTGCTCGCAAAAGAGACATATTATTTCAATTTCTTCTTGAAGCTGTTGTCCTGACTGTTACAGGTGGGATTTTCGGAATAATTCTTGGGGTCCTAATTTCAAGGGTAATTTCTGGGTTTGCCGGATGGCCTGTGTTTATATCAGTTGGAGCGATACTTCTTGCGTTTGGATTTTCCGCAGCTGTTGGAATTTTCTTTGGATTTTACCCGGCAAGAAAAGCAGCCAACCTTAACCCAGTTGAAGCATTAAGGTATGAGTGATTTGCATTTATGTGTGTAAAAATTTAACTTAAATCCAAAGGACTTAATTAAAATCAAATCCCTTTCATATGAAAATCGGGAATTTTGAGATTGATAACATTTATTGTGGGGATTCGTTGGTGCTTATGAAAGATATCCCGGATGAAGCAATTGACCTGATTATAACCGACCCACCTTTTGCTATTGATTTCAAAGCCAGACGAAATAACTATAACAGAGACCCTGAAAAAGTCCTTGAGGGATATAACGAGATACCGAAAGAAAAATACTATGAGTTTTCATTTAACTGGATAAGCCAAGCCTATAGAATACTTAAGCCCACAGGCTCAATGTTTGTCTTTTCAGGCTGGACAAATTTAAAGGATATACTTAATGCGCTTGATGATGCTGGCTTTATTACAATCAATCATATAATCTGGAAATATCAATTTGGTGTTTTCACCCAGAGGAAATTTGTGACAAGTCATTATCATATTCTTTTCGTTGTCAAGGACGAAGAAAAATATAAGTTTAACAAAATTGAGCATTATCCCGAGGATGTCTGGATAATTAACCGGGAATACTGGACTGGTAAAGTGAAGACGCCGACGAAGCTTCCAACTGCTCTGGTAAGGAAAATTATCCTTTATGCATCTGATGAGGGAGATTTAGTTTTTGACCTTTCCTTGGCTCCGGGCAAGTTGTAGTGGTTGCAAAAGCTTTGAACAGACATTTCTTGGGGTTTGAAATTGTGCCCCAGTATTTTGAATTTGTGCGGGAAAGGTTGAAAAGTGTGCAAGTAAACCTATTTGAATCAAATAATGAGTGATTTTAAAAAGTCGCGAGATTTATTCAGGGAACTGAAACTTAAAATTGAAAGTGAGCGATATGAGGAAATTAAAAGTGAGTTTGTTAACGCAATTGTTATGTTGCTTAAAGAATATGATACCGCGATATATGAAAATAGATTTGTTGTCGGTGGAGCGGTTGAGCATATTTTTTGTCGCTTTATTAAGGGCTCTTGGATTTGAATCTTACCATGCTGGTTCAAAGGAAAGAAGAAGTGATTTAATAATTAACGGTGTTAAATTTTCAATCAAAACGAACTTTAAAGGAAGCGGTGAGATCAGGTTGATTAACAAGCTTGGTAAAGGTGAGATTTCATGGAGTGAACCCACTATTTTTCTAATTTCTGAATTAGGGCTTGTGTATGGCGATCCTGTTCTTTTAAAAGATAAAACGAAGAGCACCGATGATGCAATTGTTATTAATGTTGCGGACATTAAAAACTTTTCTAAAAACGAACCACAGTTTTTAATTCGTTTAAACATACCTGTAAAAGGTGATATAGAATCACCTCAAACAGTAAGCATTGATGTTGCTCGTTCAATCTTGGAGAAAATCAAAAGCAAATTGCTAATAAATTATTTGGAACTATGAAATTTAAACTTATCGCAATCCTTCTTTTACAACAAATTCTTCTCGCACAAATGCCTAAAGCTGATCTAATTTTTATCAATGGCAAAATTTGGACTGTTGACAAAACAAAACCAGTAGCTCAGGCGGTTGCTGTTTTAGGAGATAAAATAATCGCAGTTGGTTCAAATTCCGAAATTAAAAAGTTAGCTGGAAAAAATACCCAAATCGTTGATTTAAAAGGGAAATTAATGTTGCCTGGGTTTATTGATGACCATACTCACTTTGTAAGTGGTGGGTTTCAAATTATGAGCGTTGATTTAAGAGATGCTAAGACACCTGATGAATTCGCTTTGCGAATCAAAGAATATGCCGAAAAAAACCCAGGTAAATGGATCACAGGTGGAGATTGGGATCATGAGCTTTGGGGTGGAGAATTGCCACGGAAGGAATGGATAGACCAATATACTCAGAATACGCCGGTCTTTGTAACCAGATACGATGGACACATGGGGCTTGCAAATAGTCTGGCTTTAAAACTTGCGGGAGTGACAAAGGAAACACCGGACCCACCGGGAGGATTAATAGTTCGCGATGAGAAAGGTGAACCAACAGGTATTTTGAAAGATGAAGCGATGTCGTTGATTTATAGAATTATACCTGAGCCAAGCCTTGAGGAGAGAATAAATGCAATTAAACTTGCGCTTGAGGAGGCAAAAAAACTCGGGCTCACGGGAATACACGATATAGGAACGGTTGAGGATTTCAAGGCTTATCAAGAACTTTACAAGAAGGGAGAATTGACAATTAGAGTTTTCCTTCGCCTGCCGATCTCACAGTGGGAAGAGTTAGCGAAAGTTGGAATTCAAGTTCCATTTGGGAATGAGTATATAAGAATCGGTTCACTTAAAGCATACGCAGATGGTTCGCTTGGTTCAATGACAGCGCTTTTCTTTGACCCTTATGATGAAAATCCAAATACCAAAGGACTTGCAACCGACATCGTTATTGATGGAAGACTTGAAAAGTGGGCTATTGAAGCTGATAAAGCTAAACTGCAACTTTCAATTCATGCCATTGGTGATAGTGCAAATAGTTTGGTTCTTTCTCTATTTGAAAAAATTGTCAGAGAAAACCCGGCATGGGATAGAAGATTTAGAATAGAACACGCTCAACATATACATCCAAAGGATTTCTCAAGGTTTAAAGATTTGAATGTAATCGCTTCAATGCAACCTTATCACGCAATTGATGATGGGAGATGGGCAGAGAAAAGAATTGGGAAAGAGAGATGTAAAACAAGTTATGCTTTCAGAACTTTCATTGATAATGGGGTTAAACTTTGCTTTGGTAGTGATTGGAATGTCGCTCCGTTAAGCCCAATCCTTGGGATTTACGCAGCTGTGGCAAGACAAACTCTTGATGGGAAACATCCAGAAGGATGGTTTCCGGAGCAGAAAATCTCCGTTGCAGAAGCAGTTGAATGTTATACGATAAATAACGCTTATGCTGAATTTGCCGAAAATGAAAAAGGGAGCATAACCCCTGGTAAATTAGCTGACTTCGTCGTTTTATCGGACAATATATTTAACATACCGCCTGAAAAAATAAAAGATGTTAAGGTGCTTATGACCGTTCTCGGTGGGAAGATAATCTATAAGTCCTCTGGATTTTAATTATCTTGTAATTCTTGGCTTGCTTATTTCATAATGTGTGACTGAGACTTCAACAATTTGACCTGTTATCGTTTTACCTTGCACAATCATGCTATCTCTTGTTTTCACAGCGATTTGATATTTCGCATAGTTTGTTGATTCGGGAAAGTTAATGTAAGAAAGTTGAAAGTTTTGAAATGACCATCCACCACCCCCAAATTCAGCTGGCTTTCTAACCCATGCCTGTGCTTGTTGACCGATCCTGAGGCAATCATTAATTGTATCGTTTAGATATTGTTCCGCTATTGCCCCCGATCTTGAGATGAATATATTTATTGCAACTGCTATTGCAATTGTTACTATAATTGCCCCAAGAACCAAAAGCAATAACTGCTGTTGTCCCATTTTCTAAACTCCTTTTATTTTCTCACTTTTAAAATTACAACTATCCCACCAATTAAGAAAATTATATTTGCAAGCCAAGCTGAAATAAATGGATGCAAGATTCCAGCGTAACCAAATGATGCTGCTATCTTCATAAAGATAAAATATAGAAAAGCGATTAACAAACTAAGCCCAAACTCCATTGCAAGCCCGGCTCTTTTCTTTTGAGATGCAAGCGCAACTCCAAAAAGAACAACTATAAAATTTGAAAATGGGAAAGCCAATTTTGAATAATAATCCGTCAGCCATCTTGACGGATCATTCCCGCTTCTTATTTGATCTCGTATGAATTCTCTCATCTCATCAAGATTCATCTCGTCTGGCTTCATTTGCTTGCGTTTTATATCAATTGGTTTAAAGTTTAACTTTCCAATATCAAGTGTATCCTTCTTTTCAATTAACTCGCTATTTGAGTAAAACTTACGATAAATGCAATTAATAAGCAACCATCTATCTTTTAAGCTATCCCATTTCATCGCAGGAGCTATGTAGCGTGCCGTAATCCGTGTGACATCATCTTGATCAAAATCCTGAATATCAACCCTATGTGCCACATTGAGCTCATCATCAAAATATCCAATTGATAACAGCCTTGTGTATGTATCCTGTATGTAAATGTTATATTTCCCCCACGACTCCAAGTGTTTACGCATATAAACTCTTTCAAGGTTTAATTTCTTCTTATTGGTTTTTGGAACGACCCAACCATTGAAATAAACCGATAAAAGACTCAACAAAAGAGATACAATCAAAAATGGCATCATGAATCTATAAAGGCTCATACCCCCAACTTTTATGGCTGTAAGTTCGTTTAAATTGGACAACCTGCCTGTTGTGAAAAGGCATGAGAGTAGAACCGCAACGGGCAAAGTAAGCTTTATAATTTCGGGTGAAAAGTAAAGGTAGTATTTTAAAATTATGGATAGGGAAACTCTTTGATCAATGAAATCATCAAGGTTTTCCATCAGGTCAACCAGAATGAAAATCAAAATGAAGGCAATAAGACCGAAAATTATCATCTGGAGAAATTGTTTCGTGACATAGATATCAATTATTTTCAATTTACCTTGCATATCTATCCGTTAAAATTTCTTCTTCCTCTGGAATGCCAAGCCATGTTTTAACCTTTTGTGGCATAATTTCCTTTATACGATACCAATCAATTATCATAGCTTCTTTCCCCATTCTTATCGTAAGATAAATTCCAAGCAATCCAACAACTAAGTTTGCAATCCACATGCTTAAAAATGGCGATAGGATATCCCTATCTGCGAGCTTTTCTCCACCGATCAAACAAGCCCAATAAAAAAGAAAGAAGAACAAACTTAAACTTGCTGCAACCCCAAAATTTCCTCTCCTTGCCATCATACCAAGCGGAGCACCAACGAGAACAAAAACAACACATGCAAACGGAATAGCATATTTTTTATGAACCTCCACCATGTAAGCATCAATTGAACGATCATAGTATTCAATTTGCGTCAAGTAGTTTTTTATAACTGCGTTCAAACTTATCAACTTTTGTATTGCAGATACAAGCGCTTCGTAATCACCAATTGAATCTCTAACAGGGGATTGATAAAACGATGAAGACATTATCAATTCACCATGAAATGGCTTTTTAAAATTTGTAGCTGCGATTGAATTTAAACTCTCATAAATTTTTTTCTGAATATTTTTCAAACTATCAACTATCCTCAACATATCTTCAGCACTTAACTCCCTGTCACCTCTTTGAAATGCGTTGTCGGGCGAGCGTTCAAAACCAAATCCTTCAACTTCCATCACGACTCTGTATTTTTCATATTTTGCAATTCGGTAAAGGTTTTTATTTTCTACATCCTGTTCGTGTATCTCCCCATTTTCAAGATCCATGATCAGCTTTTTGTAATCAGGTGTAAAGGAAATTTTACCACGCTTCGCAGTTATTATGATTTGTTTCATCGGGTCAGAATAATTGTAAATCGTCGCATCCTCAAATTCGTTTGTATGTTCGTATGTTTTCCTGACTAAAATCGCATAGCCAGAGATATCGGTTGAAAATATTCCTGGGTGTAGTGTCAATGTGGGTTTCTTTCTGTGTATATCTATCATCAAAACTTTCAATCTATGATTTGCATCAGGTAAAACCCTGTTGTTAAAAATTATAAGCAAACCCGTTATCACAAGTGAAACGAGAAAAACGGGAAACATCATCTTGTATAAACTCATTCCGCTTGATTTGATCACAGTTACTTCATTGTTTGCTGATAATCCACCAAACGCCATAAGAACCGCAACAAGAACCGACATCGGAACCGCAAGGACAACTATCCATGCAAGATTTAGGACTATTAACTCAGCTATAACCCAGAATCCAAGACCCTTCCCGATCAACTGGTCAATATATTTCATCAAAAATTGCAAAAGGAAAATTAATATCAAGGAGAAAAAGGAAAAGAAGAAAGGTCCCACATGTGCCCGAAGTATGTATCTGTATAAAATCATTTATTTAACACCCAACATTTTTCTTTGGGATAATTACTTTAAAATTTGTTCCTTTTCCAACCTCTGAGTCAATTTCAAATTCAGCACCGTAAATTTTCAAATTATGATATGTTATCGTCAACCCGAGACCGACGCCTTTTAGTTCAGTGAAGTTATTCGTGGATTTTGTTGTGAAAAATGGCTCAAAAATTTTGTCTTTTATCTCGTCTGGTATCCCGATGCCCGTATCTGTAATTTCAATATAAATGTTTTCCTCATCTTCCCATGTTTTCACGCCGAGAATTTTTTTCTCAGCGTTGAGCATTGCATCAACAGCATTTCTTAAAATATGTGAAATCGCATTTGAAAAATCAGAATAAACTGCCTCAATCACTATCGGTCTTTCACTTAACTTAATATCTTTCTCCACTTGGTGTTTATAGAACGGGTCAAACTCAAGTGTTTCAAGCTCTTTTTTTATAAGCTCGTTAAGATCAAATTTTTTCTTATTTTTGTCAACCTCTTCTTTTGTTTTGATTGAAAGATTTTCAATGATTTGGTTTATTCTTTCAACCTGTTTCATCAATTTTTCAATGTGTTCGGGTTCAACCCCTTTTCTTTTCAAAGCTTGTAGTCCAAGGTTTAACACAGCAAGTGGATTTTTAAGATTATGCGCAATTCCACCAGCAAGTCTCCCAATTGAAGCAAGCCGATATTCCTGCCAGAGTTTTGCTTCAATTTTTCTCTTCTCCTCTTGAAGTTTCCTCAACTCTGTTATATCATTTATCACAGCAATACATTTGCCAAGATTTGGATCGTTTAATCTTCCCGTGATTGAAATCAAAAGTGCTTTACCTTTGTATTCTACCTCAAATGTTTTATCAGCATACTTTGAACCGGAACTAACAAAAGAATCACGACGACATATCTCCTCAATGATTGATGAAGTTATAAACTCCCTCAGATTTTTCCCCTCAACCTTTGTCTCAAAAATTTCATTTGCCACATCACTTGCAAATAATATGTTGAGTTTTTCATCCAGAACTATAAGTCCCGCTGGGGTTAAATGAACAAACTTTCTGTATTTCTCTTCAGATTTTTTTAATTCTGAAACGAGAAGCTGGTTTTCAATTCCAAGAGCTATCTGATGCGAAAGCGTGTCAAGTAAATAAATCCCGTTTTCATCAAAAGGTATCTCCTCCAGTTTATAGGCAAGCTCAATTGAACCGATGAATTTATCCCTGACACGAAGTGCTACCTCAACAAAGATCTTGAAATCATATTCAAAGATTTCACCTCTTATCCTTGTGCTTCCTTTCGTTGGATTTTGATAGATGGTGATTTTTTGGTTTATAACTTCGGTAGCAAAATCATCTCCAAATTTCAGGGTTTTATACTTTTCAAATGGATTTATATCCCCAGTTTTTAAAAATGAGTAGAAAAGGTTCAAGGCATTATTTGGGGCATCGTAAATATAAAAGTTAACAGCATCAGCGTTGAAAAGTTTTGTAATGTATTTTGAAATTTGCTTGAAAAGATGAGTTAAATCCCTTGAAGAATTTAGCGCCGTGAGAATTTCATTTATTGCTCCAAGCTCTTCATTTTTGAGTTTGATTTCCTCGTATGCTTGATTAAGCTGAATTAGTTTATCTTCAAGTTTATGAACGAGTCTTGCGTTGTATTCCTCAAGATACGCAAATTCATCCAGTTTAATTTCACCGATTCCCTTTCTCGCTTCGCCTTTATGGATTATCTCTTTTATCCTTTTAAGAAATTCCTCAAACTTTATCGGTTTCACTATGTAATCATCTGCCCCAAGGTTC
>NZ_CZVH01000043.1:0-50875 GCF_001458555.1 Candidatus Kryptobacter tengchongensis
CAATTTCATCAATAAATACAATTCCAAGATTTTCAACTCTTTTTATAGCTTCTTTTATTACTGATTCCATGTCAATTAATTTTTGAGCCTCCTCCTGAATTAAATAATTTCTCGCTTCGGCTATCGTCATTCTCCTCTTTTTGTAGCGCTTTGGTATAACTGTCTCAATAAAATCCTGCATTGTCATAGCGAGATCATCCACAGGGATGGGACCGAAAACCTGCATCCCAGGCAATGGCTGTGTTGAAACCTCAATTTCTATCGTCCTTGAATCAAGCTTCCCTTCCTGCAACTGCTTTCTTAATTTTTCCCTTGTCCTCATCATTTCGTCATTTTCATATTCATCAAAAGATCCTTCGTCCTCATCAGGTTTTCTTCTTTTCTTCCTTGGCAAGAGTATATCAAGCAATCTCTCTTCGGCGAGTTCTTTTGCACGGTCTTTAATTTCTTCCATTTTTTCCATTTTGACCATATTCACCGCAATATCAACGAGTTCTCTTATCATTGATTCCACATCTCTTCCAACATATCCAACTTCGGTGAACTTTGATGCTTCAACTTTAACAAATGGTGCATTCGCAAGCTTTGCAAGTCTGCGCGCAATTTCAGTTTTTCCAACCCCTGTTGGACCGATTAAAATTATATTGTTTGGTGTGATTTCCTCCCGCAGATCAGGCGGAACCTGTTGTCTTCTCCACCTGTTGCGAAGCGCAATTGCAACAGCTCTTTTCGCTTGATCTTGACCTATGATATACTTATCAAGTTCTTTAACTATCTCCTCAGGCGTCAAATCTTTTAGATCTTTCCGATGTTTTATTTCAATTTCGTTTTGATCCTTATTTCTCATCTCAACCCTGTGAGCTTTTAATTTTTAAATTAAAGTTCCTCAATGACGATATTATGATTTGTGTAGATGCAAATATCTGCAGCAACTTTTAATGCCTCCTCAACTATTTCCCGCGCAGAAAGGTTTGAATGTTTTACAAGAACCCTTGCAGCAGCAAGGGCATAACTACCTCCTGAACCAATCGCAACTATCTTATCATCTGGCTCAATCACATCACCAGTTCCTGAAATTATAAGAGCGTTTTCTTTATCCATAACTGCAAGTAATGCGTTAAGCTGACGAAGATACTTATCCATTCTCCAATCTTTCGCAAGTTCAGTCGCAGCACGAAGTAGATTTCCTTTGTACTGCTCAAGTTTAGATTCAAATCTCTCCATAAGCGCGAGGGCATCTGCTGAAGCTCCAGCGAAACCAACAAGTATTTTATTGTTATATATTTTTCTCACTTTTCTTGCGCCATGCTTCATTATCGTATCTGATAAAGTCACCTGACCATCTCCACCCATTACATCTTGCCCATTATGAATTAAGCCAAGTATGGTTGTAGATTTTATAAATTTTTCCACAGCTGAATTTAATTTGTTTTTATTCAATTTTTTTCCTCAATCTCGCCGGTAGAATCCCGAGCTGGTCCCTATATTTTGCAACGGTTCGCCTTGCGATATTTATACCCTGGCTCCGTAAGATTTCAGCAATCTGATCATCACTTAAGGGCTTTCGGGGATCTTCTTGGGAAATTATTTCTTTTATTCTTTCTTTTATTTCTTTGTTTGAAACCTCGTTTCCATCAGCAGTGTTAATCTTCTCACTAAAAAGATCTCTAAGTTTGTAAATCCCATAATCTGTTTGAACATATTTTTGATTTACCGCTCTGCTCACCGTTGAGATATCAACCCCTGCTTTTTCAGCAACATCTTTGTAAATCATCGGTTTCAAACCTTCCCCAGTTTCAAAAAATTCCCTTTGCAATTCAACTATAGCTCTCATAATCCTCAAAAGAGTCTCCCTTCGCTGATAGATTGAAGCAATAAACCATTTCGCCCTTGAAAATTGTTTCTTTATCTCCTCTTTTAATTCTGGGTTTAATTTCCTTTGCTTTTTTAAAAGATCGTAATAACTTCTATTTAAACGAATCATTGGAATTGTTTTCTCATTCAGGCTAACAACAAATTCATCCCCAACTCTTTCAACTATAAAATCAGGCACAATGTATTCTTGGATGATGTTTTTTCCCTCACCTGGCTTTGGGTTTAATCTCTGGATAATTTTAAATACTTCCATTAATTTATGCTCGCTTAATCCAAATTTCTTCATCAACTCTGAATATCTTTTTTTCATAAAATCATCATACGCTTCTTTCAATATCCGCATTGCAAGTTCTTTTTTATCTTCCGGTAAATCGCTAACCTCAAGTTGAACAAGAAAACATTCTTTTAAATCCCTTGCTCCTATCCCTGGTGGATCAAGTCGTTGAATTTTTTTAAGAACATTTTCAACCTCTTCTGCAGTAACATCCATTTTCTCACCAAGTCGCAAATCTTCTGCTATTTCTTCAACACTTCTCGTAAGATAGCCATCATCGTCAACATTGCCAAGTATCTCTTCTGCTATTCTTATTTCCTTATCATTTTCGGTTACCTCCATAAATTGATTCATAAGCCTCTCAGAAAGTGATTCAATAGCTGGGGGTTGCCATGGGATCTCATCTTCAAGTTCTTCCCCAATTATATCTTTTTGCTTGGGGACAAACATATCTTCCTCCTGGCTTTTAATGAAATCTTCAAGTGTATATTCTTCGTCCGATTTTGGAAGTTTATCTTCTGTGACCTCCTCATATTCCTCATTAAGTTCTTGCTTTATCACCTGCTCAAGCTCTTCGTTTTCCGATAGCTCAAGTTCAAGCATTTCATCAATGGATGTCTCAAGCCCTTCTTCAAGAAACGGATTTTGTTCAAGTTCCTCTTTGATTTTTTGTTCAAGTTGAATTACTGGAATTTGAAGAAGTTTCAGGTACTGAATTTGCTGTGGGGTTAACTTTGTTTCTATTGTTTGATGTTGTCCATATTTTAACACTTCTTCTCACCTCCAATTGTTTAAAGATTTGAGTTTTTCAAGCATTTTATTATACCAGTTTTGCCCAAAATATCTTATCAATGCTGGTTTCAAGAATTCATAAAGTTTTACATTTTCCTCTTTTCCTTTTTTAATCGCAGGTCTACACTCGTTTATCTTAACATATTTTAAAACTTCGCCCCCGACAAATGATCCATTTATCCCATAATTTCTCAAAGGGAAAAGATGGCATGAGATAGGTTTTCTAAAATTAGTTTCACCTTTTAAAAAAGCTTTTTCAAATGAACATCTGGCAACTCCATTTTCCCAAAAAACAAAGACGCATTCCCTCCTGTCAATGCACAAGGTTGCAAAACCAGTATCGCTTTTCTCATAAAAACCATATTTCTCAATGAACTTAACATTTTTCTCCGGAAGATATTTTTTTACAACGGGAAGAAGGCTCTGAATTGTTTCAATTTCCTCTTTAAGAAGAGGAGCTCCGAAATCACCTTCCATAAAACAACAAGCCCCCTTACATTTCTCAAGATCACACATAAAATATGAATTTGCGATCTCCGGGTCAACATAGATACCGTCTATAAATATCGCTCTTAAACTCATAACATAATGTAAATCAATTTTAAATTAAACTCTTCCTCCCCTAAAACTCGGGGAGGGATAAAAAATCTCTTACAATTTTTGTGCCAAAATTAAATTAATAAAAAAAATCAAATTACAGAAATTCAACATCAGCCCACCATTTAATATCAATTTCATCAAAAATGTTGTCCCTTTCAGCGCACTCAACCACAAAATTCCATTCCTCAAAACTCAATTCCCCAGTGCTTGCATATCTTTCAATCATATCAGCTATTTTTGTAAAGTTCTCATTGTGAAAAACAAATCTCATCTCAGCATAGTCCCTGGCCGATATCGTTGAGATTAAAAATTGCCAATCAGAGGCTTGTAGAAGTAAAAGTTCCCTTGCAAGCTGTTTCAGCATAAAAATTAATTTTTCATCACTTGAGTCCGCAAATTTTCTCGCAAGTTCACGCATTCTCAACTCATTAGCATAAATATGTCTCCAAGTCCACTCGGTATCTTTGTTTAGCCAAATGTAATGATAACCGCCCTCGCCCCATGAACCTTCTGGAAGGGAAATCACAACCGAAGGGTTAAGTTTTTCAATCGCTTCTGAAGCCGTTGCTGGTTTTACGAACCCTGAGCGATTTAGCTTTTGAAATACTTTCTTTAAAAACCGTGGACCTTCAAACCACCAGTGCCCAAAAAGCTCCGTATCGTATGGAGCTGTCAGTACACCTACATTCCCTGTTTGTTCAAAATGTTCTTTTAATGTCATTGTTATCAACTCAACAAAATGTGAAGAGTTTTCTTCAAGCCGAGATTCAACTTTTTCAATTTCATATTCAAGTTTATCCGCAAGGTCAGCTTTTGAATTTGTCACTCGCCAATATCTTAAACCACTTGGAAATTTTTTCTTGTGAAAATCAAGATACCATCCATCCCCTGGATAACCCCATTCACCGCTCCAAACCTGCAATCCTGTCTTTGGGTCTCTTGTTAGGACAGCAACTGGTTTTTTCTCAGGTTTTCCAGAACTTACAAGATAAATTTCATAGGGTGATTTTTCCTCCTCAGGTCTATATTTCACCTGTGATTCAAATTGCTCCCAAAGTTTTCTTAACCCCTCAAATCTTTCAAGATAAACCCCTATGGTTTTCCCACCTTTTAAAGTCGCTGTGTCAATTATAAAAAATTCAATTCCATTTTCAGACAAAAATTCTTCAATCCCCTTCCTCTCATATTCAATAACCTCAGATCCATCCTCAGGTTGAACTGGCATCTTCCATCTATATCCAGGTCTATAGGCACATTCAGGAAGCCATATCCCCTTTGGTTTTCTTCCAAAGTATTTTTCATAAACTTTAACTCCAAGCTTTACCTGCGCTTGAATACTTGTATCAAGAGCAAGTAGCGGAAGATAACCATGAGTTGCTGCACATGTTATTATCTCAACATTCCCAGAATCTTGAAGCTCACGAAAAGCAGAGATTAAATTCTGATTATACCTATTGGTAAAGCTTTCCAAGATGTTTTGATAATACTCCTTCCAAAATTTGGCAACCTTTACGAGATTTTTTCTGCCAGTCCTTGTGAATTCAATTTCATCCCCTTCGGCAAGCCTTATCCTCATTTGAAGATACTGTAAAAATTCTTCAATAAATTCCCTGCTCGCAAGTTGTTCCGCAAGCACAGGAGAAATGTTAATCGTTACTTTAAAATTTACCCCTTCATTTTTCAAATCGTTAAAAGTGTTAAGCAACGGTATATAGCACTCGCTTGCAGCTTCACTTAACCAATCCATCCCATGTGGCCACCTCCCATGCCCTATTACATAAGGAAGGTGCGTGTGAAGAACAAGAACAAAATAACCATACATATAAAATTCCTCCATTTTTGATTTTTATGGCTTAAATCCAAGGGTTCTTTGATCAACTTCACCAAAAATCTTTATCTCACCAAATGTTGCTTCATATTTTCTGATGTTTTCATCAAGAGCTTTGAGCAAAAGTTTCGCATGTTGTGGTGTCATTATAATTCGTGCAAACACCCTCGCTTTTGGAACACCAGGAAGAATTCTTGTGAAATCAATGACAAATTCAGCAGGCGAATGAGTGATAATTGCAAGATTTGAATAAATTCCCTCCGCTTCTTTTTCCCCAAGCTCAATGTTAATTTGCTGTGGAATTGGCTGTTCGTTCATGTTTTTATTTTTAATATAAGTTTTTTTGATCTTGTCTTCAAATGTTACCATATTCAACCCTTTCAAGAACCAAACCACATGCTGGAGCGTGCATTATTTCAATATCCCTGAACTTTTCAAAAAGAATTTTCTGAAAAATCTCAAAGTCAAACCTACCTCTTGCAACATCAATCATAGCCCCAACAAGACCTCTGACCATGCCATAAAGAAACCTATTTGCCGTGATTTCAAAAATTAGCCTTCCGCCCTCATTTTGCCATTCCGCTTTTTTAACATAACAAATATAATTTTTTACATTTGTTCCCTTTTTAGAAAAAATTTCAAAATCGTGCTCCCCAATTATAAGTTCTGCGCATTTCTTCAGTTTTTCAAAATCAACATCATACTTGACAAACCAAAAATAATTTCTACCAATTGCGATCTTATTTCTTGTGATAAAATATCTATAAGTTTTCTCAACCGCATCATATCTTGCGTGAAAGTCCAAGCCAACTTCTTCAATCAGGTGAATCACGATGTCATCTGGGAGAATTGAATTCAAAGCTTTTTTCAAACTTTCGGTTGAGATTTTGCTTTTACATTTAAAGTTTGCAACTTGACCTCTCGCGTGAACCCCAGCATCGGTTCTGCTTGCGCCGATTAGATTTACTTCCTCATTTATTATTTTCTTTATAGCATTCTTAATTTCACCTTGTACACTTCTCCCATTTGGTTGAACTTGCCAGCCTACAAAATTCGTCCCATCATATTCAATTAAAAGTTTAAGATTGCGCATTTATTAATAACTCGTTAATTTTTTAAATCTAATTTCAAAGTTTGCAATTGCACTTTTTCCTGAATAAATTTAAAAAAGTAATTTTAAAGTTTTTAAAGTAAATTCAAAGCGTGATGCAGACCCAAGCAACAGCTGAGAAACAAAAAGCAGCCTTAAGTTCGGTTTTAGCAGCTGTTTTTTTAACTGGAATTAAACTGATCGTTGGTTTAATGACAGGGAGCTTGGGAATCCTCTCCGAAGCTGCACACAGTGGACTTGACCTTGTAGCAGCAGGAATGACTTACCTTGCCGTTAAAATCGCCGATAAACCTGCAGATAGAGAGCATACGTACGGACATGGAAAATTTGAAAATTTATCAGCTCTTTTTGAAACTTTACTTCTTCTTGCCACATGCGCCTGGATTATATACGAAGCCATTGAAAGAATTTTCTTCCATGAGGTTCATATAGAAGTAAATTTCTGGAGTTTCGCCGTTATTATAACTGCGATTATCGTTGATTATTCCCGTTCAAGAATTTTGTTTAAAACAGCCAAAAAATATAACAGTCAGGCACTTGAAGCCGATGCCTTACATTTCAGCACAGATATTTTAAGCTCTATGGTAGTAATAATTGGCTTAATTGGTGCTGGATTTGGATTTCACAAAGCGGATGCCTTCTCAGCACTTGTTGTATCAGGCATAGTTATATGGATAAGCTTACGACTCGGAAAGAGAACAATTGATATGTTAACAGATAGAATTCCCGATGTTAACCTCGTTGAGATGATAAAAAATAAAATCATTCAAATTGAAGGAGTTGTCAATTGCAGAAATATAAGAATTAGACAATCTGGTGCAAAATCATTCGTTGATATGGTCGTTGATATAAAAAGGACGATACCATTTGAACACGCACATCAAATTATGAACTTAATTGAGGAAAAAATCAAAGAAATAATCCCAAATGTTGATATCGTGATCCACTCTGAACCTGTTGAAACAAGCGATGAAACCATCATTGACAAGGTCAGAATGCTCCTGATAGGCTCTGGTATGTCTGCACATAACATTGAAGTTCAAAAAATAAACGATAAATACTTTGTTGACCTCCACCTTGAGGTTGGGGCAACTCAAACACTTGAGCAAGCCCACGAAATTGCAAATAAAATTGAAGAAAAAATAAAAGAGAAAATCCCAAATGTTGAAAAGGTTTTAATTCACATTGATGAAGATAGCGATATGATAAAAGAAACTAAAATTGTAAATGATAGATGCGATGAAATGATCAAAAAGATCAACCAAATTGCGAAATCTCAGAAAGGTGTGGTTGACTGTAAAGATATAACCATAATGGAAATAGACGGGAAATATAAAGTTACGATGAACTGTCTGCTTGATAGTTCTCTTTCGCTTTCAGAGGCACATGAGATCGCAACGACAATTGAAAATAAAATCTATCTTGATATAAAGGAGGTATCAAAGGTGATAGTTCATGCAGAGCCAGAAATGAAATTTAGAAAAGCTATAAAATGAAACCCTTCCTCTCACGAAAAAAATTAAAACCGTTTTGGATTTTCAAATCACCAGAAAAATTCAGGATATGGAAAATCTTCCCGACAAGATTTGATAAAATTTTATGCGAGTTAAGGGACCTTGAAAAAAGACTTGTTAAATTCATTTGCCTTTCCACTAAAAATGGTGAGCGTGTTTGGGAAAATTTAAACATTGATGAAATGTGGTGGGTGCAAATATCTGATTCAGACGAGGATTTGTTTTTTCTCTGCGAATTCAAACGACCTGATTTCCCAATACAGGGTAAAATTTACGCTGTTGATTCTGAAACTGGAAAAATTCTATGGGAAAATAGTGAATACAATTTTCTTTTTGCCCTAAATGGAAAAGTTTACACCGTTAAAAATTTAATTGAGCAAAGATTTTTCTTTGAACTTGACTCAAGAACTGGAGAGGTGATTCAGGAATTTGGAGAAAGCCCAGAGTTTATAAACGAACTAAGGGAATTGAAATCGGAAAGCATGAATTTCATAGAAACATCACTGCCTTTTGATGAATATCATCCAGATTACAACCACCTTTCAGAAAATATAAAACCATTTATTGAAAACGCAGATTTAAGGTTTCCTCCAGAAATTTTAACCAAAAGAAACTTCGCGATTATAAACTATCACACACTTAACAAATCAAAACTTCCACTTGAAGCCGAAAAATTTTCAAGCATTTTGAAAATAATAAACCTTAATGAAAACAAACTTATCTATGAAGATGTTCTTTACAGTGATCTTTCATCTTTTATTCCAGACGCTTTCTTTTGTAAAGATGATTTAGTTTTCTATGTGAAAAATCAAAGTGAATTAATCGCAATAAAATTACCCATAAGCTATGAAGATCATAACGGATAAATTAACGGTTTCAACAAAAGGATTTAACGACATAATTGACATTACGGAGCAAGTTCAGTCAATTTTGAGAAAACATCAAGTTAAAAATGGAAATGTGACAATTTTCGTTTCTGGTTCAACTGCGGGTGTAACCACAATTGAATATGAATCAGGTTTATTGAAAGATTTGCCAGAAGCATTTGAAAGAATCGCCCCCATGGACAAACGATATCACCACGATTCAAGATGGGGTGATGATAACGGTTATGCTCATGTAAGAGCCTCAATCCTCGGGGCATCATTAACAGTTCCATTTGCGGATGGAAAACTTCTCGTTGGAACATGGCAGCAGATCGTCCTCGTTGATTTTGACAATCGCCCAAGAACGAGAAATATAGTTATTCAAATAATAGGAGAATAATTATGGGCGAAACTTTCACTGAAATTTCGCAAGTTGGTGAATTTGGCTTAATTGCACGATTGAGTGAAATAGTTCAACCATATCGTGATTCCTTCATAGTCAAGGGCATTGGAGATGACGCAGCGGTTTATAAACCTACAGAAGGTAAAGTTCAAGTCGTTACAACCGACGCCTTGATTGAAGGTGTTCATTTTGACCTTACATTCGTCCCAATGCGAAATTTGGGATGGAAAGCCATGGTCGTTAATTTAAGTGACCTTGCAGCAATGCTTGCAACCCCAAGATATGCCTTGATAACAGTTGCCATCCCAAGGAAGATCTCTGTTGAAATGATGGAAAATTTATATTTTGGAATAAAATCAGCATGTAATGAGTTCAACTTTTCACTCATCGGTGGGGATACAACAACCACATTTGGAAATATGGCGATTTCCGTCACTATGATTGGTGAGGCTGATAAAGATATGATTCCATATCGCAGTGGCGCAAGGGTCGGAGATTATATCTGTGTAACTGGAACGCTTGGTTTATCGTATGCAGGATTAAAAATACTTCTTCGTGAAAAAAGAAAATTTGTGGAAGCAGAAGACAAACAAAATTTTAAACCAAACTTTGAACCATTTTTAAAAGCAATTGAAAAACATCTTAAACCCATGCCACGACTTGATGTAGCGTATAAACTCAAAGATTTAAAAGTAAAAGTTAATTCAATGATTGATATAAGCGATGGGCTCTCATCTGATTTGAAACATATTTGTAGACAAAGCAATGTTGGAGCGGAGATATATGAAACCAGTTTGCCCATTGATGACCTTGTCAAAAAAATTGCAAAAGATGAATTTAATGAAGATTATCTAATGTATGCTCTACACGGTGGAGAAGATTATGAACTTTTATTTACCGTATCAGAAAGCGAACTCGGGAAATTGAACGAACTTCACGCCGATGTTAAAATTATTGGAAGAATTCTTGATCGTGAACAAGGGATCAAACTGATAAAGGAAGACAAAAGCGAAATTGATATTGAATCTGGTGGATGGGATCATTTCAAAATTAAAATGTCATAAAAATGAGAAAAATTTTTCTGTTTGTTTTACTTTTTTCCATTCTATTCTCACAGGAGAAACAAAAATATTGGATTGTCTTCAAAGATAAAGGAATTTATGAGAATATCTCGCTTGCGAAAGGTAGCGCATTTTATGAAAATTTGAAACTTTCAATCTCAAAAAGATCATACGAGAGAAGATTGAAAACCGTCAAAGATGAGGGAAAAGTTTTTGATTATCATGACCTCCCTGTTTATGATGGATATATTGAACAAATTAAATCACTTGGGGTTAGAATTAATGTTGTCTCAAAATGGCTTAACTCCGTAAGTGCATATCTTGACAGTGAGCAGGTAAATAAAGTTAAATCTCTCCCATTTGTTCTTGAAGTTAAACCAGTTGCAAAATCAGCAAAAACTTTTTACGATGATCTTAAAATAGAAAACCCACTTGTTGAATATAATTATGGAAATTCTGAACTTCAGGTAAGGTTTTCAGGAGTTAAAGAACTTCACAGGATGAACATTATAGGAAAAGATGTCATTGTGGGTATGATGGATACTGGATTCAGGCTAACACATGAAGCGCTCGCCGAGGTTGAAGTTATCGCCGAATATGATTTCATTTTTAATGATTCAACTACAGCAAATGAGCCGATAGATTCTCCCAGTCAGGATTTCCACGGAACGCTTACCCTTTCTGTGCTTGGCGGAAAAAAGGATGGAAAAATTTATGGGATTGCCCCAGGAGCTAAATTTGTCCTCGCAAAAACAGAAGATGTAAGAAGTGAAACACCAGTTGAAGAAGATAACTGGGTTAAAGCAATTGAGTGGATGGATTCACTTGGGGTTGATATCGTATCAAGTTCAGTTGGTTATCTTGATTGGTATACTTATCAAGATATGGATGGAAACACTGCAAAGATAACTAAAGCAGCAGATATAGCTTTTCAAAAAGGTATCGTCGTAGTAAATTCAGCAGGAAATGAAAGAAATACACCTTGGAGATATATCATCGCCCCAGCTGACGGAAAGTATGTCATAGCAGTCGGAGCTGTTGATTCGCTTGGTAGAGTTGCAAGTTTTAGCTCAATGGGTCCAACCTATGATGGTAGAATAAAACCAGATGTATGTGCCCTTGGTGTTTCGGTTTTTGGCGCATCAACGAGTTCAAAAAATAGCTATGTATATGCATCTGGAACATCGCTTTCTTGTCCAATAGTTGCTGGGATAGCTGCATTAATTCTTTCAACGCATCCAGAACTAAATTCGTTTGAAGTAAGAGATGCAATAAGAAATACCGCAAGTCGTTCAGAAAACCCAGATAATGACTACGGCTGGGGAATCGTCAATGGTCTCTCCGCTTGCCTTTACCACGGTCCAATCATAAGCAACTTCCCTGAAATAACGCAAAGCGTTGATGGATACGAAATCTCAATTTATGCGATGTCAAGAAGTGGAATTAAAGAAGTTTTTATAATGGCAAACAATCAAAAGGTCCCGATGAAGTTAATCTCTGAAAATAAATACTCTGCGACTCTTAATACCCTGCCCTCAACATTTTCAATCTTTGTAGTTGATAACGAAAATAAAACAAACTTTTTAACTAAATATCTTGATACAGAACCACCAAAAAGTTTTTATCTATCTCAAAACTTCCCAAACCCATTCAACACAAGCACAGTTTTTCTTCTTGATCTACCAGAACCATCGTATATTAACATTTCAATTTACAATTTATTAGGTCAGAAAGTTAAAACACTTATTGATAGATATTTCCCTCAACCCGTCAAAGGCTTTAGAATAATGTGGGATGGAAGTGATGACCACGGAATAAACTTGCCAAGCGGTGTTTATTTTTGTAAGCTTGAAACACCAAAATATAGAACCGTTCGCAAAGTTGTCCTTATGAGATGAATGAAAAAAATCAAAAAATATTTTCATTAGGTCAAATTTTACTTGCTTTTGGGCTCGCCTTTATCCTTCTTGCGATATCTCTTGTCAAAAAAATTTTCCCATTCCCAGTATTTGATGTTGCTTCAAACATCTTATTTTCAGCGTTGTTAATAACCTTAATTTTAATAGTTCAACCATTTGCACAAAAATTTGAGAGAAATCCAATTGATGGAATGAAATTCATTCTAATTTTTTTAATTCCACTTGTCGGGCTTTCATTTACCTTCAAAAACTTGATCCACACCCAAAAGGAAGGAGAAATTGTAACCTTAATTTCATACTCTGATATCATCGCAAGCAACATTTACAATTTCGTTTATGCATTTTTGCTCTCAATAATCTTTTCAATTTTTCTCAAAATTTTATTCTACGAACGAGGGAAGGAAGTAAAGGCAAAGTTTATCATAACTCTTTTATATTTTGTCGCTGGCGAATTAATAAGAGAAATTTTAGATCTTTCGGGATTTTTGTCACAGTTGATGATGCTGTCACAGGTGATTTTATTTATGTGGATTTCTTTTAGAATCCCCTGGGTAATAAGTTTGAGTAAAAAAGACAAACATAAAGCATTGTTTTTCTCCTTTTTTTCAATTTTGTTTTTATTTTTGCTACAAAGCCCATTCATCACAGGTAACGCTGCGGAAGGAATGAGATTTTATTCTGTTTTTTTCTTCTCATTTACACATTTTTATCTGCAACCCTTTTTAATCATCTACTTTTTCTTTGTTTTCGGGAGCACAATTTTTCATCTTCCAACTGGCGAAATTTACGAGAGAAAAATTGCTGAGCTTTCAACTCTTCAAAATATCGGGAAACTCGTAGCGCAGGTTTTTGATGTGAGAGAATTTACTGAGACAGCCGTTAAAATTGCAATGGAGATAACAAATTCAGAATCTGCATGGGTTGAAATAAACATATCTGGAGCTGGTGATATCTATGCAAAATCAGGAATTATGGAAAGCGATATGCTAAAATTAATGGAAAAAGTATCACCAATCAAAGATAAATTTTTAAATCAAAATTCCGATTTTGGTTTTCATATTGAAAATTTTGACGATGGGACGATATTCATTGCACCACTTATTGCGCACGGCAAGATCTCGGGATTTCTCTATCTTTTGAAGGAAAGAGAAAGTTTTAACCAAGATGAGATAAATCTTGCGCTTACCTTTGCAGATCAGATTGCAATCGGTGCCGAAAATTCAAGACTAATTCAGGAGTCAATTGAGAAAGAACGACTTTCAAGAGAGTTCGAACTCGCAAGGCAAATGCAGAAAAAACTCCTTCCAAAAGATTTACCCAAATTAGAAAAATTTGAAATCGCAGCTTTGTCTATTCCAGCTTTTGAAGTTGGGGGTGATTATTATGATTTTGTCCTTCATGAAAATGGAAATATATCTTTGATCATTGCCGATGTTTCCGGGAAAGGTGTATCAGCGGCATTCTATATGGCTGAGATGAAAGGAATTTTTCAATCGCTTGCAAAAATTTATCCATTTCCTTTTGATTTCCTTATCAAAGTAAATGAAACAATTTATGGACATATTGACAAAAAATTTTTCATCACCCTCATTTACGCTTATCTTGATCTAAGAAAAAACTTGATCCACATTGCAAGAGCAGGTCATCCTCCTCCTGTCCTCGTAAAAAATGGAATTCTTAAATTTTTGAAAATTCCTGGCGTCGGAGTCGGTCTCATATCAAATAGTTCCTTTCAAAAATTTTTGAAACCACTTAAATTAAAACTTAAAAAGAGCGATATGCTCGTGTTTTATAGCGATGGAATAATTGAAGCAATGAACGAGGAAAACGAAGAATTTGGATATGAACGACTTGAAAAGGTTATAATTAACGGAATGGCAAAATCTTCCGATGATGTTGTCAAAATGATTTATGATGAGGTAATAAAACATCAGAATGAGGTGAAACAAGTTGACGATATAACAATCATTGCCTTAAAATGTAAAAAATAACGGAGAAAAAAATGGGAAAAGAGATGAAAGAAAAAAATTTTGACCTAAAAATTGAAGAAAGAGGTGAGGTTAAGATTTTAAAAATGAAAGGTTATCTTGACGCATATACCTCACTTCAATTTGAGGAAAAAATGAAAGAACTCGTTGAATCAGGAAATTATAAAATCGTTGTTAACATGAAAAACCTATCATATATAAGCAGTGCGGGGTTTGGTGTCTTTATGGCTTTTGTTGACGAAGTCAGGAAAAACGGCGGAGACATCAAATTTTGCTGTCTCCCCGAAAAAATAGATGAAATCTTTGAACTTCTTGGATTCAAACATATATTTGAAGTCTTGAACGATGAAAACAAAGCAATAGAATCGTTTGAAAAATTAGGGGTTAAAAATGCCAAAAAGAGAAAAAAATAAAAAAATCACAATCACAAGCGATCTGAAAAATCTAAACCTTGTCCGTGAATTTGTAAGTAAAGAGGCGATAAACTTTGGATTTGATGAGATTGAGACCGAAAAGATAATCCTCGCCGTTGACGAGGTATGCACAAACTCAATTAAACATTCATATAAGAATAAACCTGACGGAAAAATAACAATTGAGTTGAAATCCCGCAAAGATAAATTCGTTGTAATCGTTTCATACGATGGGATACCTTTTGATCCCAAAAAGATCAAGGTTGAATCCCCACTTAAAAAATTTACACGGACTGGCAAAGTGAAGAGGGGAAAACTTGGGATGTTTATAATTTATCAATTCATGGATGAAGTAAATTACACAAGAAGGGGGAATAAAAATGTTGTTATATTAACAAAATTTTTAAAGCGTAAAAATGAAAGCCTTAGAAGCAATTTTTACGCTTGAATCAATTTTTAACCTTGGGAAAGCGTTCGGCGATGCGATAAAGCCTGAAGAAATTTTAAAGGTTTCAATTTTATCTATTATGGGGAAGTTAAAACTTAACAAAGTCGCCGGATTTATCTTTTCAGGCGATAAATTTAAACAGGTTTATTCAAACGGCATTGAGATTGACAACGAATTTAGTCTGAACCGTTTTGAAGTGCCATTAAAATTGGTAAGGTTAAAACCACGCACAATTGAAAAATTTCCTCAAAAATTACAACGCTTCATCAGAAAGAACAGTTTTGATTATATCCTCCCTATAAATTGGATTCCACCTCAAAAAAAGCAAAACAACTATGCTCTCGGCGTAATTTTCATCAAAGCAGGTTGTAAAAATTTTACGAAGGCAGAACTTGATTATATTAATTTTGTTTTAAACTTTACAGCAATCTCTCTTAAAAATATCCTCTCACTTGCTGAACTAAAGAAAAATGTCTATAACTTAACTATTCTCAACGAATTTATGTTGAGCGTTCTATTGAAAAAAAGCGAGGAGGAAATTTTCAACTCCCTTGCGTTGATTTTAATGGGACATTTCAGGATTAAAAATGTGGGGATTGTTAAGGTTGAAAACGGGATGATAAAAACCTTTTCCCTGCCCCAAAATCAAACTTTTCCAACTAAATCCATCAAAAAAATTTTAAAATTGAAAACCTCAACAATTTCGCCGTCAAAAATAAACATTAAAAATTTTTCTCTCGCCATCGTCCAAAGTTCGGTAGATGGTGAAAGAAATTATGTATTGTTAATTGGTGGGAAAGGAAAAAAACAATTTAAAACAGAGGAAATAGACTTAATCAGGTCATTTCTCGCATCATCTATAAATGCAGTAGAAAATCTTAAAATGTTAAGTCTTGAGTATGACATGAAACTTGCGTACGAGATACAGAAAAATCTTCTCCCGACTACACTGCCAAAAGATGAAAGAATTGACATATACGCTGTGACGATACCTTCAAAACTTGTAAGCGGTGATTATTACGATGTTATTAAGATAAATAATGACGAGTTTATAATCGTCATAGCAGACGTATGCGGGAAAGGCGTGTCTGCCTCACTTTTGATGTCAAATCTCCAAGCCTCGCTCAAAAGCATCTTGCTTTTCACAGATGACCTTAAAAAAGTGGTTAATCTACTAAACAAAATTGTTTTACTTAATACGCCAATTGAACAATTTATAACATTTTTTATATGCAAGTTAAATTTAAAAAACTTTGTTTTAGAATATGTCAATGCGGGACACAATCCGCCTGTCTTGTTAAGTGGCGACAAGGTTAAATTTCTTGAAGAGGGTGGAACTGTGCTCGGGGTATTTGAAAGCAAATATAAATCTAAAAAAGTTAAAATTAATCCCGGGGATTTACTCTTCCTTTACACAGATGGAGTTACAGAAGCTGTGAACATGTCTGGAGTTGAACTTGGAATTGACAAAATTATCAAAGTAATTAAAGCGCATAGAACTTTGAGTGCAAATAAAATTATTGATGAAATCAACAAGTTAATCAGCAACTATGCATACAGTATAGAACAACTTGATGATATTACAATGGTTATTGTGAAGTTTTTGATTAGACAAACCAAAGAGAAAACAAAATGAAGTCAAAGTTAAAAATCCCAATATAATTGATTTTGAAGAATAGCATTTAAATATCTGCTTGCGAGAAGATAGAAATTTACTTTTTAAAGATGATTTTATAGATTTTATCATCCCCTGGCTGTGGATTTCCACGACCATCCCTGTTGCTTGTTAAGATATACAAATTGCCATCTGGTCCTTCTACAACATCTCTTAACCTTCCAAACTTTCCCCTCCTATTGTCAAACGCGAACCATCTTTCAATCCTCATGACTTTATATGATTTTCCTAATTTTTGCAATTTAATTTTTATTAACGCTTGACTTCTCAAAGTTGCAACAAATAGATCACCCCTATAAAAAGTCATTCCAGATGGTGGCGTAGCATCTTTCCAAACAATGATAGGATCTATATAATCCTTTTCACCTGCAGCACCAATTACCCTGGGCCAACCATAATTTCCACCCTTGATAATCACATTAATCTCATCGTGCCCAAAACGACCATATTCACCTGATGGTCCGTGTTCGGATTCAAATAAATCTCCCGTCTCAGGATGCCAGGCTAATCCTTGTGGATTTCTGTGACCATAGGAGTAAATTGGAGAGTTGGTAAATGGGTTATCGTTAGGTATCTCTCCATCAGGCGTTAATCTCAAAATTTTACCATTAAATGAATTTAAATCTTGTGCGAGCTCCCCCTTAAAGATTTCACCTGTTGTGATGTAAAGCATTTTATCAGGACCAAACTTTATCCTTCCACCATTATGAAACCTTGCCCCAAGGATGCTGTCAATTATAACCTTGTCAAAAATTCCATTCTCTCCATTGTCTTTGATTCTAATGACCCTGTTAAATATCTTACCATCTTTTGTTTCATATGTATACATTGCGTAAATATACGGCTTTTGGGGAAAATCCGGATGAACTGCAAGTCCCATTAGTCCACCTTCACCTATATGCTTTACATCAATTGTCATATATGGTTCAGAAAGCAACTTCCCATTTTTAATAAGCCGAATTCTACCGGGTCTTTCGCTTACCAAAGCTCTTCCATCGGGAAGGAAAACAAGCGACCAAGGAATTTCAAGATTATCAATCCATACACTTACGCTGACATTATCACCATCGGGGAGGTAAATATCTTCAACTTGCTGCGGTTTTTGTCCAACAATTTGAAAACATGAAATAAAGAAAATTAAGCTTAAGCTGTAGATAACTAATTTCATTGGAGTTGCTTTTTTAAGAAGTTAAATAAACATAGTTAAAAAATCAAAATTGAAAATCTTGAACTATCGTGGGTATGAAAAAGCGCAGCGAAGATTTTTTTAGAAACCAAGGCTTATTGTTAACTTTTTTAAAGCTTTGAAAAACTTGCTTTTTTTAGATTAGTTAATTATATTTATAACTGGTTTTTATTGGAGCCGTGGTGCAATTGGTTAGCACGCCAGCCTGTCACGCTGGAAGTTGCGGGTTCGAGCCCCGTCGGCTCCGCAAAAATAAAAAGGGCGGGTTGAAAACCCGCCCTTGTTCTTATTAAGTCAATCCCTTATCTTACAAGCACCATCTTCTTTGTAGCAACAAAATCCCCAGCCTCTAATCTATAGAAATAAATGCCACTTGAAACATATTCACCGTAATCATTTTTACCATTCCATTCCACTCTATATAAACCAGCCTCATACTCTTGTCCATCAATCAATGTTTTAACCACTTTTCCAGTTAAATCATAAATTACAAGTTTGACATTAACTCTCTTCGGAATCGCAAACCCAATCGTTGTCGTTGGGTTAAACGGATTTGGATAATTTTGAAATACTTCAAATTTAGAAACAACGCTTGCAATTTGCTCAACTTTCGTCGGCCACCACATTCTGAAATAAAACCACAAAGAATCAGCCAATTGAATATCAGTTGCCTCCGTCCAATCAGTTAAATTTGCATCCGTTGGTACACCAAAGTTTGGTATGTTACCTGTTGGATTCCTATGACAGCTTGCAGCGCAAGAATTTAACATGCCCTTCGTTGGAGTTGTAACCGTTCTATAATCAAGTGTTTTCTTTGGTGAAATCACTTCAAATGTATGACTATGTATGTCATAAGCCTTAGCTGTTGTCGCTGTTTTCGCCATATGGCATTTTGAACACCTGCTTGTGCCCCCAGTATTGTTTCTATTCTCAGGGTCATAGGAATGATGCGTATGCCTGCTTACAACAGAGGCAATTGTATCTCTGTTAGCAACTGGATCCATAATCATAGCCCTTGTTAAACCAGCAAATGGACCATATCCAGCGTGGCAAGCTAAACAAAGCGTGTTATCATTATTCTTTGTTTTTATCCAAATATAGTTCCCACTTTGATCACGAACATACAACGAATCAACTACTTGATGTGGATTGCTTGTAACTTTGTGGGGATTGTGACATTCAAAACAAGTAACTTTATGATATGGATTTGAATAATGCTTTGACTTTAAAAGATCATTATATTGCTGGTGATGCTGCCTTGAAGTATAATTATCTGGCCAAAGCCCTGGATTATGAATTATATAAAGTCCAAGGCTATCCCCAGGAATGTAACCTTTATTGTTTGTTTCATCCCATGGGTATTCATGAGTACGATTATTACTTGAGCCTCTGAAATGGCATTGACCACAAACTTCAAGCTGCCTTTCATATGATAAATTTTTAGGATTGATTATTTTTGTTTTGTCCCCGGTAGAAGCATGATCAGACCCTGGACCATGGCAACTTTCACACCCAATTATCATATCATTGATACTATTGTTATTAGCCCACTTTGCAATCCAAAATGTATCGGCTTGAGAGCTTACATATTTTGTTATATTAAGTCCAGTTACATGACAACCCGCACAATTTTTATCATATGACTTAGCTCTAAAAGAATTAGTTTTTGTTGACTTTAATGTTCCGTCACTATTAAACCAATTACCTGGGTTATAACTAGTCCAGTTGCCCGTTGAATTATCAAGATATCCCTTCAAATTCCATTGAATTGGGAGCATATAATAACTGCTATCAATTTTTACAAGATATCTTTGCTTCCACCCAAAACCATACACATAGGCAATTTCATACTCAACTGAGTCACCAGAGCTTGGCACAAGCTTCGCATACCATTTTGAACCATCGGTTCTTAAACGAACCAAAGCATTACCATAAGAAGAACCCATTGAAACAGTTTGAGTAAAGTCCCCACGAACAGTCTCGGAAGTGGGCAACAGATGAATCTTTGCATGAAGCGTTTGCTTATAATCCTTTGCGACTGGCTTAACATAAGCATGACAAGTTAAACACCTATCAGTTCCAACATAAGATTGTGAAAAAACTACCCCATAAATTATAGTTAATAAGCCCAGAATTAAAAGCACCCTATTCATTTTAACCTCTCTAATTTTGTTTTTACTTCAGGATTAAAAATCATCAAAAACAATGCCAGTGAAAAAATTGAAATTTTAATACGGTAAAATTAATTTATTTTGAGATTTGTGGCAATATACAACAAAATAAGTTAGATAATAAGTTCAAATTTTAGACAAAATTTGCTCCTGACTTTGTATAAATCTGACATGTTTTTTAAGCGCAAAATAAAAACCAAATAAACTATTTGTTATATACCCAACCCCATGTGTTAACACAGCATACCCTAATGCAATTTCATGCTGTATGCTGTAAAGTTTAATCAATGTCCCAGTTATAAATGAATGATAGCTTCCCATTCCCCCTGGAGTTGGAAGAATAAAACCAACCGTTGAGACGACGAAAATAACAAGGGCTGTAAAAAAACCAATTTTCTCCCTATCAATTTTAAAAGCAAATAGTGGAACATATGCTGCGAAAATATAACAAAGATAAATCAAGAAACTTAACACAATCACTTGCTTATAAACCCCTTTATGTCTTAAGGCTTCAAAGCCAGAGATGAAGTTTCCAAATGTATTTTCAAACTTTTCAGCTAATTTTTTACTGAAAATTCTAATAAATTTACCTAACAGAGAAGCAAATTTTCTTTGCCATATTAAAAGAATAAAAATTAAAATGATAAGCAATCCTATAATTAAGGCGCTGAACAAAGCCACTTGACCAAGCCATGGATAATGCTTTTCAAAAATTTTTTTGTTCCATAACATTGCTACACCAAAAAAGAAAAGTGAAAAAATTATATCAAGGACACGCTCAAGTAAAACGCTTGCTAAACCTGATGCTTTTGAGATTCTCTCATCACTGCTTAAAGTATATGCCTTCACTATTTCCCCTGCACGAGGGAATATATTATTCGCAAAATAACCGATCATCGTCGCTTCAAAAAAATGAAGAAAAGATGTATCAGATTTAACAGGTTTTAAAAGATATTTCCACCTCAATGCTCTGAATAAATGCGACATCAAAAGTATAATGAACATTATAAAAATATACAGATAATTAACATTTGCGAAGACATTTAAAAATTCCGTCCAATTAATCCCCTTAAAAGCAAAGTAAATAAAAATAACCGCAATCAACACACTAAAAGCAAACTTCAAAAACCTTGCGAAATTTAACATCAAATAACTCAATTTGTTTTTACCTTAAATCCACAACCTTTACATCTGATGGGATAGAAAATTTAAATAAGCTATCATCAACGCCGGAATTTATTTTTAAACTTTTCACGATGTATGTTGTGGTAGTGCCGTTTATATCAGTTACTTCAACCCTCGCTATGCTCAAATCTCCCTCAACTACCCACATCTTTGCTGATTCAATTGGCGAGTCGTCATTTTTGGGAGTCAACTTGAGAATGGTAATTCTTTTATCATTAACTTTTTCAGTTTTTAAAACAAGTGGGATATATTCATCTGAAATTGAAAGAAGGAATTTATCTGGTGATAAAGCATTTCGGTCTTCTTTATATTTATCAATTATCACCTGTTTATTAACTTTTGAATAGAGCCAACTTGTATTTCCATCTGTTACGATAATTTGCTGCTCTGTTTCAATTCTGTACTTGTTTGATCTTTTGAAATAAAGAGTCCCTGAAAAGGTTTGTTCAAACTTTGACATGCCATACTTAACTATTTGCTCAAATTTCACAACAGCATCATTTATTCCCGAATACCTTTTCTTCAACTGATCAACGATTTCTTTTCCTGATTGTGAAAACAAAATTCCATTAAATAAAACCAAAAGAATGAAATTTTTAAAGCAAAATTTCATAACCTTTATCTACTTTTTATTTGTTTTAAAATCTCCTCAAGTTCAATTTCACTTTCAACTAAAACTTCCCTTGCTTTATTTCCTTCCATAGGCGGACCAACTATTCCCTCTCTTTCAAGCTGATCAACAATACGTGCTGCTCTTGCATAACCTATCTTTAACTTTCTTTGCAACAAAGAGGTTGAAGCTTGCTTATACCTTACGACAATTTTCGCAGCCTCCTCAAAAAATTCATCAAATTCACCCCCAGCACTGATTTCAATTCTCTGTTTTTCTAACACCGATGGAAGCTCATAAGGTTTATCATACCCAGGCTGAGAAGCTATATAATCAACGATCCTTTCAACTTCTTCAGCGGAGACAAAAGCGTTTTGAATTCTTATAGGTTTCGTTGCACCAGCTGGAAGATAAAGCATATCCCCACTTCCGATTAATTGTTCGGCTCCATTCATGTCAAGAATTGTCCTTGAGTCAACCTTTGAAGCAACCTGATAAGCAATTCTGGTTGGGAAGTTTGCCTTGATTAACCCAGTTATAACATCAACCGAAGGTCTCTGTGTTGCAATCACCAGATGGATACCCACACCTCTTGCAAGTTGCGCAAGTCGTGTGATCGGTTCCTCAACATCTCCCGCTGCAACAAGCATCAAATCGGCAAGCTCATCAATTATAACTACAATATAAGGCAGCTCATAATGTTGAGTTTCTTCGGTGCTTTTAATTTTCCCTTGCCTTACCTTATCGTTGTAATCTTGAATGTTCCTTACACCAGCTTTTGAAAACTTATCATACCTCTCGTTCATCTCAAGAACTAAACTTTTCAAAGCAAGGACAGCGTTTTCAGGCGTAGTTATTATCTCCTCATCAACATCAGGACAAACAGCGAGATAATGATTGACAAGTTTACGATAGTTTACAAGTTCAACTTTTTTGGGATCTATGATCACAAATTTTATCTCAGAAGGTAAAAGTTTATAAAGCAAACTTACAATAATTGTATTTATCCCAACGCTTTTACCCGAACCAGTTGCTCCACCAATAAGAAGATGTGGCATCTTTGCAAGATCATCACAATAAATCTCACCAGTTATCGTTTTCCCCATTGCTATAGGAAGAACGCCGTTGAAATTTTTAAACTCCGGAGAATCAATAACATTTCTAATTTTAACAATTGAAGGTTTACGATTTGGAATTTCAATTCCAACTGTTCCTTTCCCTGGCATTGGAGCAATAACCCTTATTCCACGAGCTGCAAGCGCAAGAGCTATGTCATCAGCAAGTGAAACAATCTCTCTCACTTTAACATCAGCTGCTGGAACTATCTCATAAAGAGTGACAACTGGTCCAGGCGTTATGCTTATCCTTTCAATTTCAATGTCAAAGTTTGCAAGTTTATTCCTCAAAAGCTCTGCATTCATGCTGAGTTCCTCCTCATCAGCAACCATCTCGTTATCTCCAGGGTCAAGTAATTCAACAGGAGGGAGTTTAAAGTCAAGTTTCTTGCTTTGTTGCTTTCTTGAGGCTTCTCTTTCCTCAACTTTATCCCTCTTTTTCTCTTCGGTCTCTTCAATTTTCTCTTTCGGCTTTTCTTCAACCTCTAGCTCAAGAGCTTTTGTTTCAGGTGTGGAAATCACAACTTCGGTTTGCTTTTGAACTTGAGTAATTTCAGGTTTTAAAACCTTAACATCTGATGGCTTTTTCTTCTTCGGTTTCAAATTCAAAAAGAAAGCCGAAATCTTTTCCCCAATACTTATTGCGACATCATAAAAGTTAACTTCCACAATAAAACCAAGAAAAATCAAAAAAGAAACAAGTGTTATAAACATGCTTCCAAGCCCCCCGAAAAGCTTTATCATAACATCAGCTACATAAAGTCCAACAATCCCGCAAATTTCGCTTTTAAATTCTTCAGTTCCAAAGATAAGTTTCAAATTTCCAAGAAATAGTGACGAAAGAAAAGAGAAGAATAAAAGATAAAATGTCCATTTTACAAGTTTGCCTCTATCTTTATTAAAAAACAAAAATAAACCCCACAAAATTAAAATGAAACCTAACAGAATTGAGCTATATCCAAATGTATAATTTATCAAAAAGTAGGAAACTTTTGCTCCAACGAAACCAAGCCAGTTATGAGTCCGCTCAAGTTTTTCCCTTACCTGTTCATCTCCTGTTAATATCTTCCCAATTTCTGAAATTGAAACAAGATTCGCTTGATCCTTCGGAGTGTATGAAAGGATGCTTAAAATTAAAACAAAACCAAGAGTAAAAATCAAAATTGAAAAACCTATCCTGTGCTTTGTTAAAAAACTTTCACCTTTTGAGTGATTCTTCCGTCTCTTATACTCAATATTTTTTGACTGTAAAGCCATCATCTAAAAACCAAATTCTTTAAAATTCTCTTTAAAAAATTACTCAAAAAACTTCTTTATTGCAACACTCAATCTTCACCAAGCGAATTCAATATATTAACATAGCTCATATACCTTCGCTTATCAATTTTTCCAGAGTGAACCGCTTCTTTAACAACACAATCAGGCTCATGCGTATGCGTGCAATTTGAGAATTTACATTCATCAATAAATTTCCTAAATTCAGGAAAGTAAAAACCAAGTTCATTTTTTTCTATCCCCGCTAAACCAAATTCTTTAATTCCAGGGGTATCCGCTATGAAACCACCAAATGATAGGTGATGAAGCTCAGTGTGAGTTGTAGTATGCCGTCCTTTCCCAGTTTTCTCGCTTACCTCTGTAGTTCTAACGTTTAAACCGGGCTCAATTGCATTTATTAATGCCGACTTCCCAACACCAGATTGACCTACGAAAACACTTGTCTTATCTTTGAGGATCTTTTTTAAAGTGTCAAGTCCTTCACCTGTTTCCGCACTTGTTTTTATGATTTCGTATCCAGCTTTCTTACCATAAACCTTGATGAATTCATTGACCTCCCTCCAGTCCTCAATTAGATCAATTTTATTGATGCAAATTATCGGCTTTATGTTGTTTCTTTCACTTGCAATAAGCAATCTATCAACAAACCCCCATGGAACATGGGGCATGTTAAACGATGTAACAACTATTGCCTGATCAATGTTTGCAACTATCACATGCTCAAGCTCCCCTTTACCAACTGCTCTCCTATAAAGTTTATTAAATCTCTCAAAAACTTCCTCAATCACACCAGTCCCATCTTCAAGAACTTTAATTTTCACATTATCCCCAGCCACAACTGGGCTTGTGCTTGTCTTATCTTTAAGTCGCATTTTCCCCCTCAGCTTGCACTGTATAAGTTTATCTCCAACCTGAACATTAAATATGGCTCCATGCGCACTTATAACCTTCCCAGTTAAAATTTCATCGTTCATACCACTTGCTTTTTCTTTATAAAATAACACATCTAAGCCCAAATTCCAAAATTAAACTCCCAAATAAACTCTAAACCATCCGAGAGCTATTTCAAAATTACACAAAAATTTTTGTAAAAATTACAAAGTTATATGCTTTTGTCTTCTCTTATGAATTGAAGGCATAGTTTAAGTATTGATAATCAATAGTTTTTCCAAAAGGAGTTTTGTTAAAATAATTGGCATATTCATTGAGGTAACTAAGTTGTGAAAATAAAATAAAACATCAGCTCGCAAAATGTTGCAAAGAATCTTCAAAATATTCATAGCGATAGCAGTAATTGTAAATCTAATAAATTCCCAAAACCTTTTATATCTTGAAGGAAATGAAAAAATAAATACATCAACCGTTGAAGTAAATCTTATCTTATCAAACACCGATACAGTTAAAGGAATACAAGCAACGTTAAAACTTGACAAACCATTTCTAAAGCTTGACACAATTATTGCTTTCTCAAACAATTTCCTGTTTAGATATTACGCACCCGATAGCGTTACAATAAACTTTGTAATGCTTGCAAGCTCAGGCTATGAACTTAAACCTGGGAAAACCACATTAGCAAAAATAAAATTTAATGTTTTAAAATTTAACACTAGCGATAGCGTAAATATAAGATTTGAAAATCTACTTATGATAGCTCCAAAGGCTCAGAAACTAAATGCGACAGCAAACGGAATAACGCTCAAATTTACGGCAATGGAAAATGAACTTGAGTTAAAGTTTAACATCAATTATTCTTCAATCGTTGCATGGTTAAAAAACAGTGAAAAAGTAAGAAAACTCAACATTGAACTTAAAATTAAAAATGGTTCAACTGCCGAATTTGTCTCCCTAATGCCAAGAAGCGCAGGATTTATGAAACTTAACTACGAGATAAAAGATAACATGGTCAAAATCAACTTGATTTCAAGAGATGAAAATGGGCTTGAATCAGGTGAAGGTGAGATATTTTTTGTAACAGGAAAATTTAACAATGCAGATGATGTTGAAATATCAAAACTTGAAGTCATCAATTCAAATGGAACTATAGCAACACCAAACTTCAAACTTATAACAACAAGCATTTATCCTGTAAATTTCAAACTGGAACAAAATTATCCGAATCCATTTAACCCAGCCACAACTATTAAATTCACGATTCCAAAAGATACAAGAGTTCAAATCGCCGTGTTTGATATAAATGGAAGATTGGTTAAAATTCTCGTTGATAAGATACTACCAGCAGGTGAACATATAACAGTTTGGGATGGAACAGATGAGAACGGCTCAAGCGTAAGTTCAGGAGTGTATTTATACAGGATGTATGCTGATGGATTTGTGAACTCAAAAAAGATGTTACTTATAAAATAAAAATGGGCAGGATAAACCTGCCCACCATTTTATTAAAAGCCATACCTTGCGCCAATTAGAAATTGCAAAGATGATACTTTCCATTCACTATCTTTAGCAACTTTTGTTAAGCCAAGGTCATACCTTGCTTCAATGAAAATTTTAAAGCCACCTAATTTAAAATCATACCCTGCGCCAATAGGTAAAGCAAATCTCGTTTTCGTATCTTCAATTTTATTCTCTTCTTCAATAGTTCCACCCTCTATAAAATTCCCATTAATATCCCTGACTATATAACCCGATGTAAACTTTATCTTTTTATCTAATACAAAACCAAGCGCCAAGCCTGCGCCAAAGTAAAAACCACCTGATTTTGCTTTCATCATAGGATTTAATGTCAAATATGAAAGTTTTGCATCCATATTCACATCTGGACCAAATTCAATTATAAAATTATCTGATAGAATTGAAAACGGCTTTATTTTAAAACTTCCACTTTTTTCATCATAAAATAAATTCAAAGTAAGTGTAAATTTAGGATCAACTTAATATTCAAATCCAAATCCAACAACACCGCCAGACCCTTCTAATTTTTCAAAGGTGAGCTCATCATTTTTAATTGAATGATTATTGCTATTAAATCCAATAAAACCGTAGCCCCAATACCTTGATAACTTCGTCTGAGGTGTGAACACCTTTTCCTTTTCTTTTTCCTTTTCGTCTCGGACAATTCTTCTTGGTTGAGGTTTTGATTCTTCTTTTGGTTGGACAACTATTACCTGTGGTTGCTTTTGCTCAATTGCAACTTCCCTTGACTTAATAAATATAAATTCACCATCCTCATCGCCCGGTAATTTCCCATACTGTGGATTTTGCGGAGCTCTAAACCTGACATTTTTAGACACATAATCTGCAAGTTCACTTGAAGTTATAATTCCATCACGATTAACATCTGCATCGCCATCAAGCCCACGCATAAAGTAAAAAGCAAAAATACTAACACCTTGATCTGCAAGGTCCATAACCTGCTCATCTTTACCCCCAGCAGTTATCGCAACCCTTGCTTTTTTAGCCGTAAACCGCGCAATTGCTTCAGACTTTGAACTGAAAAATTCTTCCCTGAGTCCAATTCCTCGTGTAAAAATTGTCCCACTATAACAAGCATCCATTGCAAAGAAAACATGCTTTGCTGGTATAGCCTCTTGAAACTCGTGAAGTTGGTCTGTTGAAATAGCTGTGCTTGCAAACTTTTCCATAACGCCATCAACAGGCATGATATAACCTTTGTCTTTTCCAGCCATCGTCCTTGTAACGCCATGACCTGCAAAGTAAACAAAAACCCTGTCGTCTTTTCCAACCCTCTTTGAATCCATTAATTTGTCAAACGCTTTTAATATATTTTCCCTCGTCGCTTGATCATCGTAAAGTTCAATCACATTTTCTGGTTCAAATCCAAACTCACGAACAAGTTTTTCACGGATTAACTTTGCGCTTTTTGCTGCCCCGCTTAACATAGGCAAACTTTGATATTCGTTAATTCCAATGATCAAAGCCCAGCTTTTTCTATATCCCTCTTGCTGGGCAAAGCAAAAAGATAAAACCAAAGTAATAATGCTAAAAATAAAAAGTTTTCTCATGGCTTTATGCACCTCCTTTTATTTTTATTATTTTTATTTTTTCAAAGTTGTGATTACAACACTACTTTCAGCATAATCTTCAGATTTCAACCCAAGTCCACGGACATTTGACAAGTATACACTCGGGTTTTCAATTAAGATCAAACCTGAGCGTTCTTTTCCTTTAGGTAAAGGAAACGGATTTTCACTTGCAAACGCTTTCAATATCTCCCTTCCAAATGGTGGTTCAATCACAAAATTGCCAGGAACTCTGTAAATTTTATTCGCTTCTATTTTGTTATTCCACTCCTTCTTATGTGGAAAAACAAGAATTGCATTGCCCTGTGCATCATAATAAACAAGTTGAACATAACAATCTCTATTTGATCTAACAAAAATTTCAATTGTATCGCCTTCATAATAGATTCCATCAGGTCTATCAACCCAAAGTTCAACCTTTAACTCTTCACCCTTCCTTTCAGATTTTATCAGTTCATCATCTACCTTGGGATTATAATTTTCAGGTGCAAGTGGGATATTTGGCAAAAATGACTTCGGGATGTTAACATTTGCTGTAGATAATACAATCTTCTTCATGGCATCCGTTGCTTTAAGATTTAAGTCAATTACATCTCCGCTTTCCCAATAGCTTCCTGTTATTACAACCTTGCTTCCCGCGAATCTTCCAAAACTTTCAGGGGCTCCTAATTCATCTGAAGAATATCCAAGATTGGCGTATTTCACACTCACCATTTTAATTTGCTCATCACTTATCAATGAAAATTTTGTATATCGCTCTATAGCTAATTCAATTTTCTGCTTCAAATATGAAGCCATAGGTCCAGGAAGTTTGTCTTGATAGTAAATTCGTAAAATGGAAATCGTCTCAAGCTCCGGTGGAATTTTTGAAACAAGATTTAAGACAAGATCACGAATTTTATCATCCAATGTCGTAACTGTTTTTTTCAAAGTGAAAATTGTTTCACTTTCATTCCTTCGCAAAAACTCATTCCATTCGGCATATTCATCATACCGACCAAAGATATTGAATTCCGAAAGGTCAATTTTTACAAATATAACATAGTAATTTTCTTGATGAGGTTTTAACTCAAATATCTCACATTTTACAATTCCAGAATTATCCGATATGCCAACTTCAGAAATTTTTCCAGCGCCAGTTTGAAATGAGAACTTAAATTTAATTCCGCTGACAGGATAAGTTTTCTCACCATCAATGTAAACAATTTTAAGCAGAAGCGGTTTTAAAGGCTGATTAAATTTTATCTCCTGCTCTTCACCTTCTACTTTTTCAACTTTTACCCTTGAAAATAAGTCTTGCGCAATTGATTTAATCTCTGAAATTAACAATGCATCGTTAGCTTTCCATTCGTTATCAATGCTTGCCTCGGCAAGTGGTCTTGTGATAAATCTGTAAAGTGGAAGTAAGTCGTTATAGAGCGGTATGTTTTTATAAGCCTCAACGAGACCCAACATCGCTTGATAAATATTCCCTTTTAAGATGTTGTTTTTTGCAAACTCAAGGTTTTTAGAATATGCGTTATAATATTGATTAAGTTTGTCTTTAAGTTCTTTCCCAGCGGTTTCCCTTTCAAGGACGGCAAGTGAATAGTAAATGTCATCGTCGTCATCAAAATAAGTTTCAACAATTTTTAATCCCCCAATTTTAAGTTCACTTGTGACTTGAAGCTCAGCTGATGCACGTTCAGCGGATTCAACTTTTTTGCCCGATATAATTTCCAATTGTTCAACAACTGTTTTTGATTCAACAGTAACTCTTATTTGCTTTACGATATCTGCAAATGCTTCATTGTTTGCCTTTTGAATATCTTCAATTTTATTTTTTGTCTTTTTTGCTGCACCAACTCCAAGAATGTAAAGTCGCTCGGGATACCTTGGGTGTTTTTTTGTTGTTATCCAAGCTGGTTTTTCACCTGCGTAAATTGAAGTTGAGAAAATAAACAAAATCGCAATCAGAATAATCCTTTTCATACTCATTTCACCTCCACTGTAAATGTTAATTTACCAACATTGTGATAAAGATCCGTAGCAACAATTTCAACTGTGTTTCTTCCTTTTTTAAGTTTTATCTTTTTATAAAAATTCATCCCAGCAAGCCCAAGTTTAACATCAGCTGCTTCACCATTTACCTTGATTGAAATTATACCGCTTTCATCAGTAACAATTCCACCAAGTTCAAAATCACGATTGCTGACCCTCAAATACCCATTATTTTTCACAGATGGGTAATAAAGCTCAATTTTCGGAGGATCAATGTCTTTAAACGGGTCTTTTGCTATGTTAAACTCCTTATAAAGATCCCCAAATATATCCTCTTCTTCGGTCTCTTCCTCCACAACTTCTTCAACCTTTTGTTTCTTTTCCTGTTCTTGTTTTCCTTCTTGTTCAACTTTCAAAGCGACATGTTTCTCTGAGGGATTTTCAGCAAGTTTATAAGCAAGTTGTTCCATAACCTTCAACAATCCAGATATTTTACCCTCATAATCAGCGCTTGCAGTTTGAACTATTTCTGATGTTTCAACGCTTATCCTTCTAACATTTACAGTGTAAAGTTCTTCAACTTTACCAATATCACCAGTTATAATCTCCTTTACCCCAAGAATTTTTCCAATCTGTACATTATCCCCAACTCCCTCTGCAATTTCGCTCTGTTGCAAATTTTGCTCCATTAATATCTCTTTGATCTTCTCCCTTTCAAGCACATTAAATTTACCCGTTGAGTTCAATGCGACTCTAAACCTTGAAACGAGAACATCAATTTGGGCAGGTTCAAATCCCTTAGCGTCAAACTTTAAAACGGCGACATTTATTTTTTTATCCTGAGAAAAAAGCAACGATATAGCTAAAATTAAACTCAGAAAGAGTTTAAAGATTTTCATTTTAATTCCCCCTTACTTTTGTTTAGTTTTTCAAGTTCTTTATCAAGTTGATTTAATGCCTCATTTAGAATCTCTTCTATAGGTTTATCCTGGTTTGTGAGTTTTTCAGGTGGGTTTTGTTTTATCGCGTTTATTGCGACTTGTTTTATTTGATAGATCAAGTTTTTCTTATACATTCGTGCAAGGGCATAATTTGCACCTGTTTTCGGATCAATCCAGAAGCCAACTATCTGTGAGCCTGTTAATTTTGCGTTTGAAATCGTTCTTGATATCCTTCGCGAATAGCTTAATTCAAAAGCTTTATTCCCCTCTGACCAATTATCAAGTAATGTCTGAATTTTCAAATTTATAATTCTTGAAAGCTCGGACCGTGCATTTTGAATTGCTCGTTTTCTTGTCTCAGCTGGATCAAAATATCTATCAGACGCGCCAACAGCGTAAATCGCAACATCAGAAACAGGAATTTTATAAATCCATTTAGGTTGTTTTCTTGAAGAAACACTTAACCCTGCAAGTGCGGGATCGTAAACAAATTCATCGGGAATTGAATAAACTGTATCAGTTGAAATAGCTTTTACAGGGATACGAAGCAAAACATATAAAATTTTTGATTTCGGATCATGCCATTGTGAAACAAGTTCATAATTTGACTTTATAAGATTAAAAAGCGTCGTATCAATTTCTTCTTCATATTCTTCCTCAAAATGTGAAAGTCCAGAAAAAAGACTTCCTGTGTCCTCAAACCAATTTATTTGCTTTACCTTAACACCAACTTCAATTGTTCTGGCGAGTTCAAAGATAGCGTCTTCAATTGCTTTTGCTTTTGTAGTTTCTGGGTAAAAATATGGAGACGACGCGCCAACAGCATAAAGATATTCCTTTGATTGAGGAAGCACAGAAAGCCACGAGGGTTGCTGACCGCAAACTTTTGAAAATGTTAACAAAGTTAAAATTGTAAAAATAAGTTTCTTCATTTTATCGTTTTAAGGGAAAGAATATGTTTAGTAACTCCAAGCCCAATTAGAATTATGATTATGCTAACAAGTATATTTGAAACTGCGAAAAATGCCGTATATCCCATGACAAGCCACATGACTGAAAGTGATATAATTTTACCACGCAGTGTTATAGCCCTTTGTTCACGATAGTTTTTTATGTAAGAGCCAAAAACTTTATGATTTAAAAGCCAATTATAAAATTTTTTTGAACTCCTTGCAAAGCAAGCAGCAGCCAAAAGAAGAAAAGGCGTTGTCGGAAGAACTGGAAGAAATGCGCCAAGAATCCCAAGACCCACAAAAATAAATCCAAGACCAATCAAAGCAAATCTATATAGTTCACTCATCGCTTCAAAACTTAACCATTTTTCTTTAAATTTATTTTAAACACATCAAAAATCAAAAATACTCTCCCCAGACTAAAAGTTTTCAAAAACTGCTTACAGGTTTTAAATTTTAGGTTTGTAGTTTTTCAAATAACTAAAAAAGGTCGGGGGTTACCCCGACCTTTCACAAAAATTTTCACTTGCTCAAGTCCCACTTTTCAAGTTCTTTGTCAAGAAGTTTAAGTGCCTCATCTGCTTTCATTTCAACAAATGCCGTCTTTTTCTGACGTTGGGCTTCGGTCATTGAGCGCATTATTTCATTCACAATGTCATTCTTTCTTAAAACAGCAAGTGCATAATATATCTTGTTGTCTTTATCATAATAAAATTCCACAATTTGAGAACCTGCAAGTGTTGCCTGGCTTACTGACCTGCTCACGCTTCTTGAGAATTCTTCAGATGTTATCGTCCCCTGGTTGTTTACAAATTCCTGATGCTCCTGCATAAAATTATCAAGCAAGCTTTTAACCTTTATTTGAATAATTCTGCCAAGTTCCTGTCTTGCAGCATCCGCTGCTTTATTTCTCGCAAGCACAGGATTTGCTCCAACATTTGCTGCGCCAACTCCATAAATTGCATCAACAGCTGTTGGTGGATTATTTACCCAAGCTGGGGCTGGAGATTCAGGAACTGCAACTCGTTCCTTACCCCCACAACCGACCATAAATAATACAACCGCAAAAACTAACACTAAAGAAATATACCGCATGATTTTTACCTCCTTTTTGATTTTGTTTTTAAAAAGATAATTTTTGTTTTTCATTCTTCAATTTTCGCATTTGATAACATCTCAACAAGCTCTTTGTTTGAAAATTTCATTCCTTTTAACGCCTTCTCGTAAGCATCTCTCTCACTTTTCCCTACAGCTCTTGACTTAACGCTCATGCTCCCAATTATTTGACCACTTTCTAAATCCTTAAGAAATAAATTCAACTCTGCTTCAACAGTGTAAAGCATACCACCAACCCCTTGAACTGACGAGACAACTCTTGAACCTATATCACCACCCACAACAAATCTTGCTTCATCTTCAACCTTGTATCCATTTTTTTCAATTGCTTGAGTTAATTTTTTCATAACATCAAATATCAACTTATCTTCTTTTGCGCCCTTTAAAGACACGGTAACACTTGGGGTCATTTCTGCACTTGTCGTATAAGTAAATTCAGCCTTAATTTGTGAAATTATCCGCGCATATTCACTTGGTAACCCAGGAATTGAAAAACTCGCAATTATCTGGTTTGCCCTTTTACCCATTGCAATTGCTTTGATACTCGCGATGCCCTGTTCATTTGTTGTAGTTCTTTCTATCACTTCGCCAGTTTTATATGTAAAAACCACATTTGCATTTACAATCGGTACCAAAACATTTCCTTGATAAAACACTTTAACAACAAGCTCTTCTGGAAGCTCTTCACCAATTCTACCAACCTGATTATCCCCTGAAACCTTCTCAATTTTAATCCTTGAAATTAAATCTCTTATCTCAGATTCAATTCCGCTTGCTGTTAAATCAACATCTGGTTTATAGGGAATTTTTGAAAGGGCGTTATAAAAAACCTGTTTTGAATAAATATCATAAATTTTTTGCTGTGCATCCTTTAAATTCTGAATTGCCTGTAAAACTTTTCCCGCACCTATAAATGATTGAGCATCTTCATAAAGCTTCTTAATTTGCATCCATGCATTCTCAATCTCATCTTCAAGTGAAGCCAAATACCGTTGCTTATCAAGAACCGCCAAAGCATACCATGTTTTAGCTTTTTTATCAAAATCCATTTCAACTATCTCACAACCTGTCAAAATCTCATCAACTATCGTTTTTGACTTTTGTTGAAATTCAGAGTAATAATCTGACTCTTTGTTTATGATTCTTTCTTTCTCCAAACTCGTAATTTCTGATTGAACTTGAACTTTTATCTGTGAAGCGACATCTGCAATTGCATTCTGCTTTGCTGTCTCTCTCGCATCTTCACCAACAGCTGCACCAATTCCAAGGATATAAAATTCTTTTGGATATTTTGGATGTGTCTGGGTTTTATACCAGTTCGGTTGGGAAAAGACATAAGATGAAAATAAAATTGTCAATAAAAGAAATCGCATAATTGTAACACCTGTTTTAATTTTACTCCGTTATCTCAAGAATTAAAAGTTTTCTATTTGCATTGATTCTTTTAACTTTAACAGGAACAGCGGTTTCAATTTGTTTTCTTATATCCCTGAATAAAGCAAGTGGAGAGTTGTACTTTTTAGGATCAACCCATACAATATAATCAATTGTTTGATCGGTTACGACATTTTGTTTCGTTCTATTGCACAATTTCTTTAATGCTGATTCAGTAGCCATTAAAATTTCGTCATGCGTGTCCTCATCAAAATTCCCAGTGATTCTGAAAAGAAGTTTAAACTGCAAACCTCTTGTTAAGTCATCTTTCCAGTAAGCCATGATCCTGCTCAAGACTTTGTCAATTGCATCGTTCATTGCTTCTTCAACAACCGCTTCTTCAGGAACTGCATATTCGCCACTATAACCTGTTTCAGTTCCAAGCAATCTTGCCGTCGTTGTCTCATAAGCTCTTGCCGCTACAATTGCTTTTCTATACTCAGTGGAGCCAATATATCTTTTTTCAACTTTAACATTATAAGTTATATAAACATCGCTTCCAATCGCAAGCGCAAGTTGATATGCGTAATCTTCCTCCACCCCCTTAAGACCAGCCTGCGCTTGTGCAAGCTCACTCAAAGTTTCCATTTGCTCAGGAACTTGGACATCGTATTTTCTCGCCGTAAGATATGACTCAATTACTTCAGCTCCCTTCTTCAACAATCTATCGCTTCTAAGCAAATCAACTGGGCTAACTCCCTTCGGTGTTTCTGGAACAACCATTATAAATGGCAAACCGATTGCCTCAGCTATCTCTTCCTTTGGTTTAATTATATTTCTCGCAACAAGATCATCGGTTAAAAGTTTTTTGTTAACACGATAATATTTTGTGATCTTAACACGCCCATCGGCAAGCTTAACTCTTGATTCATATTCCGTTGATTCAAAAGTTATATATTTTGCTATATTTCGCTCATCAAATATCTCATCTTGAATTGACTCAAAAGCTTTCCTTTCATCTGGCGTTTGCAAAATTGGGTCAGTTGCTCCAATTAGAACATAGTAAATTGCTGCCCTTCTCCCATCAATCTCAGCAACTTTATTATCTTTCCCAATCCCGGAAGCCTTTATAGTAACCTCGGTGGGTGAATAACTCTCAATAAATGTTGCCTCCCTTGAAACAGGTAGGTTCTTTTGAGAATAACCAGCCGAGAAACCTAAGAGCACAAGTAAAAACCCATAAATTAGCTTTTTCATATCTTATGCTTTTTTATTTTCTTTTTAAAATTAATTTAAACCAGATTTCCAAATTGTGCTTAAAATCACACCTTCACCAACCAACAGCACCTTTAACAGCTGCAATTGGGTCAAATCCAAGTTTGGGTAATGAATAATTAAAGTAAAGCGAAAACATAACTCCAGAGTGATTTCCAGCTAAACCTGGAACAGTTCCTGACCAATTTTCAGAAGACCATTCTTCACTTTCAGAGAAAATTCTATATCCTAAATTAAAGCCAAAGTTAATATCGGGTGTTACAACATATTCAATCCCAAGTCCAACTCCAAATCCAAATCCAGAATGTATAAGTTTGCTCTCATCTTTTGAAAACCTTATACTTTCAAAAATCAATTCAGCTTTTCCAGTTGCAGCGAATCTTTTATAATAAAATTTTTTTATCATGATACCATTTAAACCCCATATTCCGACATCTGGTTTTCCTCCAAAGATATTCATATTCCTCATTGCTTGAAGGTTTTCTGCATCTCCACCCCCAAGAAAAACTCCAACTCCAGCCCAGAGCTGAGAAACATTGATATTCCTTCCGAAATTATAAATCAATTCAGCATGAATTGAATAACCAATCATTTTTTCTGTATTCTGTTCACCAAACCAGTTGGTGTATTTTACCGTAAATGGATTATTTATCAATTTAACAACAACATCAATTGGTAATCTTGGTCTTTCAGAAACATAAACGCCAGGTTCAATTCCACTACCAATTATAATTTGAGCCCTTGAAAAAGCTCTTGGATTGGTTGTATTGTCTTCAACCTTAATTACTCTTACAAAACCCACTTTTTTCTGAGCGACGCTACCACTTGGGTCTTCTTGCAATTCCACGAGATCAAAGCCATCATCAATTTTTATCCCTTCTCTTTTTCCCATTGGAAAGCTCACAGCATTTGAATAAACCTCCATTACTTGTGAACCCAACCGAAACTCTGGGATGTCTCTTGTTGCAACTTGAATATCGCGAGCAAGAGCTATAACAGCGGTTCTAAATGCGTATTCTTTATAATTAACTCTTTCACCTTCGTGTTTAAGCGTTTTTCCTATTCCAGCAGTCCCGATACCCTTTGTCTCTTTTCTAACAATAAGTTTCAAATCCCCTTCGCCATTTTCCTTGTAAATGACCCGATACCAAATAGCTCCTGCATTTAACTCCGTTGTATTAAGTTGGTTTACATTATCAACATAAACATTATATTTGCTTATAACTGGAACATATATAAACGCTGAGTTCATAATTTTCATCGCTTGTTCAGCGGTTATTCCAAATGCTTTGGCTTTTGTTGCAATAAAACTATTTCTCTGCTCTTCTGTTAACAAATTTTGAGCTCTTATCTCCTTTTCAATGTCAAGAATCTCAATAATCTTTGGGACGAATTTCTCTTTCAAAATTTCAACAATTTCATCAAGTGAGATATTGGAACCCCGTGACTCAACTTCTTCTCTAAAATCTTCAAGAAGCTCAGCTGGTATTGGGTTATAATCAAATCTTGGCATTTCAATATATTCACGAAGCTTTTTAATGATATACTCTGCTTCCTTTTGTTCAATTTTTATAGATGGGTCTGAAACAATTAAAACATTGGCATAAGAAATTGATTTTCTTTCATACTTTAAATCTTGAGCCATTAACCCCAAATTCAAAAAAAGAGATAGGAGAATAAGTAAACCCATTTTCATTTTCAGCACCCTACTGAATTTGTTTGCAAAACTTCAGTTTAATATAAGTAATCTTTCACTATTTGTCAAGCGTTAAAGGGGAAAATGTTTTAAGAGCGGTTTTCAAACTATCAGGTAGGTTATTAATAGTTGAAGTAGCGCGTGCGGGATTCGAACCCGCGATCTCCGCCTTGAGAGGGCGGTGTCCTAGACCACTAGACGAACGCGCCATTAAAATTTAAAGAGCGCGAGACGGGACTCGAACCCGCGACACCCAGCTTGGGAAGCTGGTGTTCTACCACCTGAACTACTCGCGCTCTTTTTCATAAATAAATATAAATTTTCAAACTCAAAAAATCAAGTTTCTCACTGCTCCGCATATTTAACAGAGCAACCGTATGGCTTAGTAATTGATACGCTTACTGGTTTACCAGCAAGGATTTCGTTTAACGCATTTCTTACATAATTAATTTTCTCTTTCTTTTCTCCTCTCGGATCATCATCTATCGCACCATTGTAAACAAGCTTTCCATTTTTATCTATGATAAACATATGTGGCGTCGTTTTAGCGTCAAACATTCTGCCAACTTTTCCATCTGGATCCATTAAATAAGCAGTATAAACCGCGCCCCATTCGCTATAAATTTTTTGTAACTCCTTTGGTTCTCTGTAATCTCTATGTTTTGGATTAGTAGAGTTTATAATGATCCAAACGATTCCTTTTTGTGTAAATTCCTTCTGAACAGTTGTCATTATTTTTTCTTTATAAACACGTTGAACAAACGGACAATTTGGATTGCTCCATTCAAGGACTACGATTTTATCCTTAAAATCAGATAGCTTTACAACTTTACCGTTTAAATCAACTAAACTAAAATCAGGGACAACATTGCCAACCTCAACTTTTTTATCTTCACCAGGTAAAAGTGGAAGAGCAAACACCAACAAAAGCATTCCTGTGATTTGTATTATGTTCATTTCAAATCCTCCTATTACTTTTGTTTTAAATTTAACTCATAACCTTCTCCATTTATGACGACGATGCCACTTAAAAAGTTCACTTTAGCGTTCGCAACAGTTGGGGTAATCAGCATCTCAATTTTTCCATCCCTAACCTTTATACTTTTTAAATCAATCAGAAAGTTATCCATAAAATCAGGATAGAAATCTTGAACCCTATCCAAATTTTTTCCCGAAAGCTCAATTTTTACCAAATTTGAATTTCCTTTTTTCTCAACATTAAAATTTTTAATCGTTAAACCTGAACTTTCAAATTTCTTCGGCAACATATCTTTATATTTTTTGATTAACCTTTTTTCAACATCACTTGTTTTTTTCAATTTATATTCCACTGTTGCATTCCCAGGGATGCAACTTTCGCTACATACAAGCCAATTAAGGTGAACCTTTATATTGCTTTGTCTTTTTACCGCTTCATTTGAAACAACCTGAATTGGAATCAGCAAAACGACTTCATTATAATAACCAAATGACACAATATCACCGTGAACAATTTTCACTGGAATTGGAAACTGGATTTCCCCGGATTTAAGCGAAGGCGGAAGGATTAACTTTATTTCAGGAGCAAGTCCAGCATCACCTGGATTTCGCCAGTAAATATACCAACCTGGCGAAATTGTAAATCTAACACCAAGATAAAACTTATCTGAAGCACCATCCCAATCAGAAATGATGTTAACTTTGACAAGCTCTTTATCTTGGTAAATCATATGATTTTGACTCATTAGTGTTAGGATGATTAAACTAAACACCAAGTTCCTCATACATCTGCTCAATTAGATGTTTATATTTTTGCTCAACGACTTTTCTTTTAACTTTCAATGTTGGGGTCAATTCCCCATCTTCAATTGTAAATGGTTTTTCAAGCAGGCGAAAGTTTCTTATATGCTCGTGCTGTGCAAGCTCCTTGTTTATTCTTTTAAGTTCTCTTTCAAATAATCTATAAATTTCATCCCTGTGAATTAACTCCTTCTCATCATGAAATGGTATTCCCTGCTGTTTTGCATAATCTTTTATCGCTTCAAAATCTGGAACGATCAAAGCTGTTAAAAATGGTTTACCCTCACCGATCACAACTGCCTGGTCAATATAATTTGATTGAATCAATAAACTTTCAATCGGCTGTGGCGCGATATTTTTCCCACCAGAGCTAACGAAGATATGCTTCTTTCTGTCCGTTATAACAAGGAAACCATCTTCATCAAAATAACCAATATCACCCGTATGGAACCATCCATCTTTGTCAATCACCTCAGCTGTTGCTTCTGGGTTATTGTAATAACCAAGCATCACATTCGGACCACGTGCAAGAATTTCACCATCTTCAGCAATTTTTATTTCAACTCCTGGAATCGGCTTCCCAACAGTTCCAAATTTATAATCATCAAGGCGATTTACGGTTAAAACTGGCGATGTTTCTGTAAGTCCATATCCTTCAATGATTTTAATTCCAAGTGCTTCAAAAAATTCACCAAGTTCCTTTGCAAGTGCAGCTCCTCCAGAAACAAAGAATTTTATCCTTCCCCCAGTTCTTTCTTTCAATTTTGAAAATACAAGTTTATCTGCAAGAGCATATTGAGATTTAAGCCATGCTGGAACTTTTCCCCTTTTACTTGCTTGGACATATTTTTTCCCAACATCAAGAGCCCAATAGAAAATTTTCCTTCTAATTGCTGGTCCAGCCTCAACCCCCTTTATTATCCTATTATAGAGTCGCTCAAACAATCTCGGGACAGAGGTCATAACAGTAGGTTTCACTTCAAGTAAATTTTGTGCAATTGTGTCTATGCTTTCGGCGAGCGCAACTGTTCCACCACAAGCAAACGCTGCATAAAATCCCGCCATTCTTTCAAACGAATGAGAAAACGGAAGATAAGAAAGGAATGTATCTTCTGGGGTCATCGGGACAACTTGCGTAGCACTTAAGATATTTGATACAAGATTTTTATGCGTAAGGACAACCCCCTTCGGTTCCCCAGTTGTGCCAGAAGTGTAAATTATCGTCAAAATATCCTCTGGTTTTATCTCCTTTATCATATTTATCCAGTAATCAGGATTTTTCTCCTTGAAATCTCTTCCAAGTTCCATCAATTCCTTCAAACTCAAAAGATAATCGGGGGCTGCAATTCCCTTCTCTGTAAAGATTATAACTTTATCAAGTGTCTTAACTTGATCATAAATTTTTTCAACTTTAGAAAATTGAACTTGATTTGACACAAAAGTTGCCTTAACACCGGCGTTGTTAAAAATATATTCAATCTGCTTTGCGGTCAAAGTTGGATAAACAGGCACATCAATTATGCCTGTCGTCGTCATGGCAAAATCAACAATTATCCATTCAATTCTATTTTCCGATATAATTCCAACTTTATCACCTTTTTTCAATCCAAGCGCAGCAAGCCCACATGCCGTAAGTTCAACCATTTCCCTTAATTCCTTATATGAGAGCGGTTTATAAACCCCAGCAACTTTGTAAAGATACGCTGGTTTGTCTGAATCAATAAAGTGACGAGTTATAACATCAAACATTTCTGCAATTGTGGAAAATGGTTTTACAACAGGCATATTAGATCTCCTTTTTGGTTTGGATTAATTTTTTTCAACCACAGCGAAAGCAACTGCATAATTTAGAGAATGCGAGATTGAAATGTAAAATGAGCAGGAACTAAACTGTTCTTTAATTTGATTGTGAAGTATGACCTCTGGTTTACCGTTTTCGTCATTTAAAATTTCAACATCTTTCCACCTGAAAATCCCACTCCATCCAGTTGAGATCGCCTTGCTTATTGCCTCCTTTGCTGCAAATCTTCCAGCGAGGTGCTGATAAATGTTATTTTTTGAAAAGCAATAATCTATTTCACGTTGTGTAAATACTTTATTCAAAAAGTGCTCACCCCATTTTTCTGTTAAATTTTTAAATCTATCTATCTCAACTATGTCAACTCCAATTCCAACTATCATTGCCAGCCATTTTCTTTTTTGATTATATCTATCAACTCAATTATATCATTTAATTCATAATCTGCTTCAGGGTTTTGCGTGTTAAATGTATCACCGTATCTTGCGAATGCAGTTTTCATTCCGACTTTCTTTGCCCCAACAACATCTCTCTCCGCCCAATCTCCGACCATAATTGCTTCATGGGGTTCAACACCCAAAAGCTCAAGGGCTTTGAGAAATGGCACAGGACTTGGTTTCCTTTCACCGGTATCATCAAAAGTAATTACATGATCAAAAATATGATGAAAATTCAAATAACATAACCTCAACCAAGCCTCACGAGCAGGCGCATCAGAAATAACGGCAAGCTTCAAGCCCATCTTTAAAAGTGTTGTTAAAGTCATATAAACATGAGGATAAGGAACAAGAGCAGCTTCTCGTGCTCTCCTGTATGCGACAATCCCAGCAGATAAAATTTTATAATCAATCCTTCCATAAATTTCCCTCAAAAAATCATCAAAAACTTGTTGATATTCTATCCCCTTTTCTGCGTATATTCTTTCAATTCTCTGCTTTGCTTCCTCAGGTGGAATTTTTAACCCAGCGTCAATCATTGCACTTATAGCTGCTTCTATTGCTTGTTTCTTCATCGTCATAAAATCAACAAGCGTATTATCAAGATCAAATATAACTGCTTTGATCATTTTCATTTTTTGGTTAATTTCAAAATCGCTTCTACACCTAAAATATAACTCAAATGTCCAAAACCTGCAATATACCCACTGCAAACTGGGGCTATCACGCTTTTTTGTCTAAACTTTTCCCTCTCCCCCCTTGTATATAAATTTGATAAATGAACTTCAACTACCGGTATTTTTAAGGCGGAGATCGCATCCCTTATGGCATAGGAATAATGCGTAAATGCCCCTGGATTTATAACAACGCCATCAAAATCTGAATCAATAAGTGAATTTAATTTGTTAACAATTTCACCTTCAATATTTGATTGGAAGAATTCAAATTCAACATCTTGAAAATTTTCCGCCAAAATTTTGTTGATCTCCTCAAGCGTCAATACTCCGTAAATTTCCGGCTCTCTCTTACCAAGTATCGCCAAATTTGGACCATGGATAACAAGAATTTTCATTTTTCACCTATTTTTAACTTAGCCAGTTCATCCTCAATTATGCTTTTAATGTCTTCATTTATTAAACTTTCATCAATTCCCATCTCCATAATGCTTTGTGAAAGCAATGAGATTCTTTTCTGTGTGTTTGCAAGTTTATTTATAATTATCATTTTTTGTTCCCTCAAAACGCAATATCCACCTTCAAAATCTCCACGTTCATATCTTAAGGTTATTCCTAAGCTCCTGACAAATTTTTCAAGTTCTTCAAGTATCGTTTCCGGTTTGCGCTTTCTCATAGGTTGTGATATTAGTTGTAAAGCAAGTATTTTTCCCGGATTTTTAAGAATTTTTTCAATTCACTTTCCCACGACTTTATTATCTCTTCGGGTTTTTTACCCTCATCAATCATCAATCTGATCCTGTCGGTGCCCCATAACCTGTCCTGTCCTGATGTTCTCCATTTGAAATAATTTGGATACATTTTTTTCAAAGTGTAAAGGATATAAACAGCAGTTTTAACTGGCTCAAATTTTTCACGGTCATAAACATTTAAATAAACACCTGCACACTTTTGACCCTCATATTTTGGGTCAATTGTAACCCTTTCAATATCAACTGGAGTGAATTCAATCGGTTCAAACTTTACACCCGGGAGGTTATAAGAATTAAGTTCGCTTGCGAAGTTTTCTGCATCTATCCACGGTGCCCCGATCCACTCAAACGGATGCTCCGTTCCTCTTCCTTCTGATACATTTGTTCCCTCAATAAAACATGTTGCAGTATAAACAATAGCAGTCTTAAGTGAGATCATATTTGGGGATGGTTTAACCCAGGGAAGCCCAGTTTGGTCAAACCACATTTTTCTTGAGTAATTTTCCATTTTTATTACAGTTAAATCAGCTTTTACTCCATTTTCAAGCCATCCTTCTTCATTAAACATCTTCGCAAGCTCCCCAACCGTCATACCATGTGCAACTGGGATAGGATGAAGTCCAACAAAGGATCTAAATTTCGGCTCAAGAACAGGACCATCAATATAAACACCACGAATTGGGTTTGGTTTATCAAGGACGATAAACTTTTTCCCAAGCTCTGCGCAGGCTTCCATACAATAGCTCATAGTTGAAATGTAAGTATAAAATCTTGCTCCAACATCTTGAATGTCAAAAATTAAAATATCAATATCTTTGAGCATTTCGGGTGTTGGTTTTTTAACTTCACCATAAAGAGAATAAACTTTGATCCCAGTTTTTGTATCAACGCCGTGAGAAATACTTTTACCATCCGGGACCTCTCCTCTTATCCCATGCTCAGGTCCAAAGAGCGCAACAACTTTAACATCTTGCATTGAGTTTAAAACATCAACGATATGTCTTCCATCTGGCAAAACCCCCGTGTGATTCGTAACAATTCCGATTTTTTTCCCTTTTACAATTTCAAGATACCTCTCAAGGAAAACCTCCGCTCCAGTTTTAACTCTGGTGGTTTGGGAGAAAGCTAGATTTAAAAGCAAGGTAGTTAGCATAATTAATTTTTTCATTTTTCTCATAGATTTATTATTAAAAAACCCACGGGGTTAAAACCCGCGGGCAGCTGATTTACATTTGATTTGCAATTAACTCGCTCTCTGGGAAGAAAAACGAAATTTCAATTTTCGCATTTTCGGGTGAATCAGAACCATGAACGATGTTTTCCTGCTTATTATCCGCATATAGTTTTCTTATCGTCCCCTCCTTTGCCTCTTTCGGGTCAGTTGCACCAATGAGTTCCCTGAAATCGTTAACGGCGTTTTCCTTCTCAAGCACCATTACAACAACTTTATCAGATGTCATAAAATTGACAAGATCACTGTAAAATGGTTTTTCCCTATGAACATAATAAAATGCTTTCGCTTGTTCGGGGGTTAATTTAAGCATTTTCAAGGCAACGATTTTAAATCCTGCTTCCTCAATATGAGAGATGACTTTACCAATTAAATTTTTCCTTATGCAATCGGGCTTTAGAATGGCAAGCGTTCTTTCAAGCAAATTTCATTCCTTATTTTGTTTTTGATACATTCTTTTTGCGATAATTTGATTTCTTTACTTTGTTGCTTTTTTGAACCTTTTTCACTTTCCTTGAAGAAGATAAGATAAAAACTTTTTTCTTTGGTTTTTCACCCAGAACTCTTTTCACTGTCTCTCCAATTACAGCTGGATTTTCTATCACATGAATTCCAGCTTCACTAAGAGCTTTCATCTTCTCTTGCGCTGTTCCTTTTCCACCTGAAATAATTGCGCCAGCATGACCCATTCTCCGTCCTGGCGGAGCTGTTCTGCCAGCAATAAATCCAAAAACCGGCTTATCAACATAATTCTTCACGAATTCGGCTGCTTCTTCTTCTGCCGTGCCACCGATTTCGCCTATCATCACGATTGCTTCCGTTTCCGGGTCCTCGTTAAAAAGTTTGATTATATCCGTAAACTTTGACCCAATTACAGGATCCCCGCCAATGCCAACACATGTAGATTGACCGAAGCCAAGTTCTGTTAGTTGCTTCACCGCTTCATAAGTCAATGTCCCACTTCTTGAAACAACACCAATTGTTCCCTCCTTGTGAATAAATCCAGGCATTATTCCAACTTTGGCTTTACCCGGTGAGATGACACCGGGGCAATTTGGTCCAATAAGCCGTGAATTCGTGTGCTTGAGATATTCATAAACCTGAATCATATCTTTTGCAGGTATACCTTCGGTTATGCAGACAATAAGTTTTATCCCGGCGTCAGCAGCTTCAATTATCGCATCAGGGGCAAATGGCGCTGGAACAAAAATAATTGAAGTGTTGGCTCCTTCTTTTTCAACCGCTTCACGTACCGTGTTAAAAATTGGAATTTTGTCATCAAAAAATGTTCCGCCCTTACCCGGGACAACACCGGCAACAACATTTGTTCCATACTCAATCATCTGCCTTGTGTGGAATGAACCCTCACCACCAGTTATCCCTTGAACCACAAGACGGGTGCTTTTGTCAACAAGTATTGCCATTTCTTAATCCCAAATTTTTTTATAATAACTTTTGCTGAAAAGATAAAGAAAAACTTTTTAACCTTCGTTCCGAAAGTTTCACATAATCTTTATTGATTTCATAGCCAACATAATATCTATTTGTCATTACGCTTGCAATTGCGGTTGTTCCACTCCCCATAAAAGGGTCAAGGACAACTTCCCCTTCATAAGTGTAAAGTTGAATTAAACGATAAGGTAGTTCAACAGGAAAAGGCGCTGGATGTCCAACTTTTGTTGCCAACTCTGCTGGAAAATTCCAAACACTTTTTGTAAACTCAAGAAATTCTTCCCTTGTGATGGTGCTTTTTCTTTTGTGTGGGTTTTCACGAGTAAAAGTGTCTTTTGAAAAGACAAGTATATATTCGTGCTGGTCCCTAAGAGTTGGGTTCCTTGCCGATAACCAACTTCCCCATGCAGTTGAAGGACTACCTCCACCACTTTTGTTCCATATTATTTCACCTCTCATTAAAAATCCAAGTTCAAGCATGTCTTCAATTATAAAAGCATGTAAGGGCAAATATGGCTTTCTTCCAAGATTTGCTATATTTATACAGGCACGACCACCAGGAACCAAAACCCTTTTGACTTCTTTCCAGACTCTCTTTAAAAATTCCCTATATTCTTCAAGCGTTAAATCTTCATCGTATTCCTTCCCAACATTATAAGGCGGAGATGTTACCATAAGATGAACACTGCAATCAGGAAGTTCGCTCATATTCTCACTTGATTTGCAAAAAATTTTATTCAAATTTTCAGGTGAAATTTTATTCTCAACATAAATCGTTTTTTCCTCCTTGGGCAAACTTGCATATAATCTACTTGAATAAAATGGAGTTGAGTCATGATTGACTCTTCCACGAGTTCCAAATGAACTTGTGATAGTTTTCCTTAATTTTCGCTCCATATATCCAACCACTTTCTATAGCTTAGACTTTGTAATTTCTCTCCAAAAAATCCGAAACTCTTAAGATCGTTCCTTCATCAAATTGTCGTCCTATTATCTGCATTCCTATAGGCAAACCTTTGCTATCAAAACCGACTGGAACATTTATCGCTGGGACACCCGCAAGATTTACAGAAACAGTGTAAATATCAGAAAGATACATTTTTAAAGGGTCATCGGTTTTTTCGCCGATTTTGAAAGCTGTGGTTGGGGATGTTGGAGTAATTATAACATCAACATTTTCAAAAGCCCTATCAAAATCTTCCTTTATTAACCTTCTTACTTTTTGAGCTTTGCGATAGTATGCCTCATAATATCCAGCGGATAAAACATAAGTGCCAAGCATGATTCTCCTTTTAACCTCTGGACCAAAGCCTTCGCTCCTTGACTTGACATACATTTCATATAAACTTTTAGCATTTGGGGAGCGATATCCATATCTTGCGCCGTCATAGCGTGCGAGGTTTGATGAGGCTTCAGCTGTGACAAGTATATAATAGGTTGGGATGTTGTATTCGGTATGCGGTAATGAAATTTTTTCAATGATTGCTCCATTTTCTCTCAAAAAGTCAATTTGCTTTTCAATTGCTTCCTTTATCTCATCTTCCAAACCCTCCGAGAAATATTCAACAGGGATTCCAACACGCAAACCTTTAACATCTTTATCAAGATAGCTTAAATAATCAGGCACGGGCATATTTGCTGAAGTTGAATCGTTTTCATCATGTCCAGCTATCACTTGCAAAACAAGCGCTACATCTTTTGTTGAATTCCCAAACGGACCAATTACATCAAATGAAGAAGCAAAAGCCACAAGCCCGAATCTTGACACCCTTCCATAAGTTGGTTTTAAACCATAAACGCCACAAAACGCTGCTGGTTGTCTTATTGAACCACCAGTATCAGATCCGAGAGCAGTTGTTGAAAGCCCAGCTGCAACAGCAACCGCACTTCCACCACTTGACCCACCTGGCACTCTTTCCTCATCATATGGATTTAAAGTTGGTCCAAAATATGAATTTTCAGTTGATGACCCCATAGCAAATTCATCAAGATTAGTCTTCCCTATGATAATTGCATCCTCTTTAAGAAGTCGCTCAACAGCAGTTGCATTGTAAAGCGAGATAAAATTTTCAAGTATTTTTGAGGCACAGGTGCATCTTTCATCTTTAACACAGATGTTATCTTTGATTGCGATAACCATCCCAGCAAGTTTTCCTGCTGTTCCAGATTTAATTTTTTCATCTATTTCAACCGCTTTTTTGATTGCTTTTTCTTCAAAAACGCTTAAGAAAGCATTTAGATTTTGATATTTTTTAATTTTTTCAAGGTATTTTTTAACGATTGATTCACAGGTTGTTTCCCCCGACAGAAGTTTTTCCCTTATTTGATCGTAGGTTAAAACATCAAATTTTTTTACTTTGCTCATCTTCTCTTTGATTTTGTTTTCATCCGTATACCGCTTTTCTTTTTTCTACTTGTTCTCCTGTCCTTTTTCTTCGGATAGATTTTATCTCGGTCATTTTTAGCTGTCTCAATGCTTGCAATTTGATTTGTTTCAGCAGGTTGAGCATCTTTTACAAATTTCAAATCATCTATCGTTGTCTCATTAACAGACTTAACTTCGCTTTGTGGAGATGTTAAATTTAGGTCGGAATTTAGGTCAATACCCGTGACACTTTGGATTTCACTTTGAACATCTTGCATTGCCTTTTTAAATTCACGAACCGCTTTTCCCAAACTTCTTGCTATATCAGGTATTTTTTTAGGACCGAAAAAAATTAAAATAAACAAAGCAATTACCAGCAGTTCTCCAAACCCAATATTGTCAAACATAAAAGCACCCCCAACATCGCTTTAATTTTAGGATCACTCCTTCTTTTCGGTTTTCTGTTCAATTTCTTTGGGTTTTTCATTCTGCGGTTCCTCTTCACGCAGGGCTTTTTTAAATTCCTTTATGCCACTACCAAGCCCACGCGCAAGCTCGGGAAGTCGCTTGCCTCCAAAAAGTATTAAAAGGACAATCAAAATTAAAAGTAATTCCTGCCACCCAAGCCCAAACATGACAATTCACCTTTTTTTATTTTTTTGAACTCATATCTTTCAAACTTACTTTTCAGTGGTTTTTGTAAGTTTATCAAAAAATTATTTGCTCAAAAATTCCTCCGCAAGTGATAATGAATAAATCAAAGAATTAAAGATCTTCGCACCATCCGTGCAACCAAGCACTGGTTCAGAACATCTCTCAGGATGTGGCATCATTCCAAGAACATTTCCTTCCTCATTTATTATCCCAGCGATATTATAAACAGAACCATTTGGATTTGCTTCATCTATGACATTACCATTTTTATCACAATATCTGAAAACTACCTGACCGTTATCTATTAACTTCTTCAATGTTTCATCATCAACATAATAATTCCCATCTCCGTGCGCAATCGGAAGTTTCAAAACCTCGCCATTTTCGCACAACGATGTAAATAATGTGTTGTTATTTTCAACACGGACATAGACAAATTTGCAAACGAACCTTAACGATGCATTTCTTAACAAAGCTCCTGGCAAAAGCCCGGCTTCAACTAGAACCTGAAAACCGTTACAAATCCCCATAACTTTACCACCACGCTTTGCAAATCTTTTCACATCATTCATCACTGGAGAAAATCTCGCAATCGCACCAGGTCTTAAATAATCACCGTAGGAAAATCCACCTGGTAATATCACAACATCAACATCGCCAACTGAAGATTCTTTATGCCAGATAAACTTAACATCCTGTGCAAAAACCTTCTTCAAAACATAATAAGTATCGTGGTCACAATTTGAACCTGGGAAAACGATGACTCCAAATTTAACTTTTGAACTCATAAGATTTATCGTTCATCTCTTTAAATTATAAATATTCAACAGGCTGTTAGTTTCTATTTGCACACAAGCGGGCACTATTGAAAAAAATTGTTTTTTATCTTCGTTCAAATTTAACAAAAAATGGAAACAAAATAAAAATTTTTCGTTCATATCCGAATGTCTTGAATTATCGTATCTTTAAGCCAGTTCTCATCGTCACGGTATGGATAATCTGTAGTATAATGCAGTCCTCGGCTTTCTTTCCTCATCAGCGCAGAACGAATTATTAAAAGCGCAACGGTAGCAAGATTTCGTAATTCAACAATATCTGCTGTTACTTTTGTCTTTTTATAAAACTCCTCAATTTCATTTGCAATTAATTCAACTCTTCTTTTTGCTCGCTCAAGTCGTAAAGTTGAACGGACAATTCCAACATAATCCCACATCAACTGTTGAATTTCTCTTTTATCGTGTGAAATTAAAATCCATTCCTCCATATTGAATACACCTGTATCAACCCAGTCTGGTATATCAGGAAACTTGAAAAAGTTTTCCTTAACAAATCTAATTGAATCAATTGCTGCTCTATCCGAAAAGACAAGCGCCTCAAGAAGTGAATTGCTCGCAAGACGATTCGCTCCATGAACTCCTGTCATTGCAGTTTCTCCAGCTGCATAAAGTCCAACTATTGATGTTCTCCCCCACAAATCAGTGACAACTCCACCACATGAATAGTGTGCTGCTGGAACAACTGGGATCGGTTCTTTTGTGATGTCAATTTTAAACTCAAGGCATTTCTCATAAATATGCGGAAATCTATCTTTAACTTTGTCGGGGTCAAGATGAGTTAAATCAAGATAGACAAATTCATCGCCCGATTTCTTAAGCTCTGTATCAATCGCTCTTGCAACTATATCTCGTGGTGCAAGTGAACCCCGAGGGTCATATTTTTTCATAAAATCTTCACCCCTTTTTGTCCTCAAAACTCCACCAAATCCTCGCACAGCTTCTGATATTAAAAAAGCTGGTGAGCCTGAATTATAAAGCGTCGTTGGATGAAACTGAATAAATTCCATATTTCCTATTTTAGCTCCAGCTCTATAAGCCATTGCAACGCCATCACCGGTTGCTATAGCAGGGTTTGTTGTATGAAGATAAACTTGTCCAAGCCCACCCGTTGCAAGAATTGTAACTTTTGAAAGAAACTTTTTCACTTGCCCAGTTTTTACATCAAGAGCGTAAACTCCCCAACAATGTATGTTATCAAGTTTTTTGCTTTTATCAATTCCAACCAAGTGATGTTCCGTAATTAAATCAATCGCCA
>NZ_CZVH01000044.1:0-14991 GCF_001458555.1 Candidatus Kryptobacter tengchongensis
AGGGATAATTTTAACAATTGGAGTAGCTGTAGACGCTAATGTTCTTATATATGAGAGGATTCGTGAGGAGCTCGCAATAGGTAGAACCTTAAGGTCAGCGATAGATGAGGGTTATTCAAAAGCTTTTAGCGCTATTTTTGATTCAAACATCACAACTTTTCTAACGGGATTAATCCTTTATAATTTCGGTTCCGGTCCGATTCAGGGGTTTGCCCTTACGTTGATGATAGGTATCATTGCTAACCTTTTTAGTGCCGTTTTCATCACAAAAGTTTTGTATGATATTGTAGCTGAAAAATATCCAGGTGTTGTTAAATTTGGCTAAGTAAAAATTAATTTCAGAGGGTTTTAAAATGAGATTTATCGGCAAGACAAATATAAAATTCATTGAGAAAAGAAAAATCTGGTATGCGGTTTCTATTATTGTTATTTTAATTGGTTTAATTTCGCTTATCTTTCGTGGCATCCCACTTGGTATTGATTTCCTTGGTGGGACCGAGGTGATCGTTCGCTTTGAGAAACCTGTTTCAATTGGCGATGTCAGAAGTGCAATCGCACAAATCGGGCTTGCAAAAAGTGAGATCAAAACATACGGAACGCATAATGAAATTTTGATCCGAACATCGCAGCAGATGGAAGGAACAAAGATGGGAGAACTAATTCTTTCAGCTTTACAATCAAAATTTCAAGATAACAAAGTTGAGGTTTTAAATGAGGAAAAGGTTGGTCCAAGAATAGGAGCTGAATTAAGGCGAAAGGCATTTTATACAGTTATTTTATCGCTAATTGTTATGCTTGTTTATATCGATTTAAGATTTAAACCAATTTACGGGCTTGGTGCTGTAGTTGCACTGTTCCACGATGTTTTGGTTACGCTTGGATTTTGTTCAATTTTTAGCTCCGTCCCCTATCTGAACATTGAAATGAATCAATCACTCCTTGCTGCACTTCTTACACTTGTTGGTTTATCTGTAAATGATACGGTTGTTGTGTTTGACAGAATAAGAGAAAATTTGAAACTTTACAAAGCGATGGACTTTATCAGTCTTGTTAACAAGAGCATAAATGAAACATTAAGCAGGACGATAATAACAAGCGGAACAGTTATTTTAGTTCTTGTTATTTTACTTTTCGTTGGGAGTGAGGTCACCCGTGGATTTGCCTTCGCTTTAACGATTGGTATGATAACTGGAACTTATTCATCAATTTATGTCGCAAGTTCAATTGTTGTTGATTTCAATCTTGCGAGGCAGAGGAGAGCAGAGAAGGAGAAACTTTTGAAGAAGCAACCCGTAACAGCAAAGTAAATATCTTGCGGGGCAAGTTAGCCCCGCCTTTTTAAAATTAAACGGGAAAAATTATGCGATTAAGAGCAAAGGAATTTGATGATGTTGTCGTAATTGAGATTAAAGGAAATTTAATGGGAGGTCCTGACTCTCAAAAGTTTAGAGAGCTTTTGCACAAACTCCTTGATCAAGGGAAAAATAAAGTCGTCGTTGATGTTAAAAATGTTAAATTTATGAACAGCGCAGGGCTTGGGACTTTGATAAGTGGCTTGACGACAATGAGAAATGGCGGGGGGGTGACCTCAAAATCGCAAATCCAACCGATAAAATTGAATCGCTTTTGATGATAACACGACTTATAAAAGTTTTTGAAACTTATAACTCCGTTGAAGAAGCAATTGAAAGTTATAAAAAAAGAGCAACAAAGAAAAAGTAATCTACATTGTAATGTTAATTAAAATTCCTGATGGTGCTGTATGGGTTATCCTTGGTGCTCAATGGGGTGATGAAGGAAAAGGAAAAATTGTTGACCTTTTAAGTGAGGATGCAGATATCGTTGTTAGATATCAAGGGGGTGCAAATGCAGGACATACGGTTTCATTTGATGGAAAAACCTATGTTCTACATCTTCTGCCTTCGGGAATTTTTCATCCTAATGTTGTTTGTGTAATTGGTAATGGAGTTGTTCTTGATCCAATTGCTTTAATTGAAGAAATTGAGATGGTGAAATCTGCGGGTGTTGATGTTTCCGGACGACTTTTTATAAGTCACAGGGCTCATCTAATAATGCCATATCACAAGCTTCTTGATAAACTTTATGAGCAGGGGGATGATAAAATTGGAACAACTGGAAAGGGGATTGGTCCATCTTATGTTGATAAGTATGCAAGGGTTGGAATTAGAGTTGTTGACCTTCTTGATAGAGATGTATTTTGCAAAAAACTTCGCAAGAATATAGAGTTAAAAAACGAAATCATAGAGAAAATTTACGGTGAAACGAAGTTTGATGTTGAAAAAATAATTGACGAATACATTGAGTTTGATAAAAAAATTGATGAGTATGTGACGGATACGGCTGTTTATTTAAACAGAGCAATAAAAGATGGGAAAAAAATTCTTCTTGAAGGGGCACAAGGGGCTTTGCTTGATATTGATCATGGAACATATCCTTATGTGACCTCATCAAGTCCAACAGCTGGAGGTGCATCAACAGGTTCGGGAATACCACCAACGAAGATAAATGGCGTAATTGGTGTTATAAAAGCATACACAACACGAGTTGGAGAAGGTCCATTCCCAACCGAGTTAAAAGATGAACTTGGGGATCACATAAGGGAGAAAGGTCATGAATATGGTGCAACAACTGGTAGACCAAGAAGATGCGGTTGGCTTGATATTGTAAGTTTAAACTACACGATTATGATAAACGGGATTGAAAAACTCGCTTTAACTAAACTTGATGTCCTTGATGAACTTGATGAAATAAAAATTTGCGTCGCTTATGAACTAAAAGGGAAAAAACTTAAAAATTTCCCGACTGATTCAGAGACGCTCTCTAAAGTTGAACCTGTTTATGAAAGTTTCAAAGGCTGGAAAACGAAAACTTCAGATCTTAAATCTTATTCAGATCTTCCGTCGGAGGCCAGAGAATATATTGAAGCTATAGAGAAACTAACAGGTGTGAAAGTTTCAATCATTTCTGTTGGGGCAGACAGAAATCAAACAATTTTAAGATAAACTGTTTAAAAATGTTAAAGGCAGTTAATATAAAAAGATTCCTCATCTTGCTTGCCTTGGCAATCGCACTTGGGATTCTTTACTATACAAATGTTATAGTCAAAAATCTTGAAATGAGAGAAAAACAAATCGCAAATCTTTACGCAAAGTCAATTGAATATATAGTCAATTCCCCTGGGACATCTGAATTTACATTTATCTTTGATCAGATCATTCTTGCGATTGATTTTCCTGTGATTGTAACCGACAGGGAGAGGAATCCTCTTTTTTACAGAAACATTGAAATTGATACAACCCTATCCAAGAAACAAAGGGAGAAGATTTTGCGTAGGGAGATTGAGAAGATGGAAAAAACATTTGAGCCTATAAAAATAGCTTACCAAGATACGCTAATTTTAAACTATGTCTTTTACGGAAACTCAAAACTTGTTGAACAGCTCAAAATTTTACCATATATAATACTAATTGTCGCTGGGATTTTCGTTTTAATTGGATACTTGAGTTTTAGCTATATTAAGAAAACGGAGCAAAGCAATATCTGGGTTGGGCTTGCACGGGAGACGGCACATCAGCTCGGGACACCGCTTTCAAGTTTATATGGCTGGCTTGAAATTTTAAGGACAAAAATTGATAACGGTGAGGATGTAAGCAATGTAATTCATGAAATTGAAAATGATCTTAACAAGCTTAACAAAATAACTCAAAGATTTTCAAAGATAGGTTCAAAGGCGGAATTAGTTGAGGAAAAAATCTCAGATGTTATAAATTCCGTGATCAGGTATTTTGAGAAGCGAATTCCTCACTCTGGCAAGAAAATAACGATATCAATCAAGGGGGACATGGATGCAAAAGCTTTCATCAATCGTGAATTATTTGAATGGGTTATTGAAAATTTGCTCAAAAATTCACTTGATGCGATTGAAAACAGCGAAGGGAAAATAGAGTTTAAAATTCAAGAGAAGGGGAAACTTGTTATAATTGATGTTTCAGATACAGGGCGTGGGATAAATATGAAATATCGTAAGGATATCTTCAGACCTGGTTACACTACGAAGAAAAGGGGATGGGGACTTGGATTGAGTTTGTCAAAAAGGATAATTGAAATTTACCACGGCGGTAAGCTTTTCCTAAAGGAAAGTAAAATCGGCAAAGGTTCAACTTTTAGAATAGTTTTGAAAAAGTGAAAATGAAATACGAGAGAATAAAATCAAAGATTGACAAAATAATCTCTGGGAAAATCTTTTTACGGAAATTTTTTTATGGCATCCTTAACATATTTCTTCTTCGTGCTTGGTATGTGAAAAGGGAGGTGAAAAATTTTTTCAATTCAAGAAATGATAAAATCAACGTTCTTGATGCTGGATGTGGTTTTGGACAATATTCGTATCTTATAGCGAAAAGATTTAAAAATTCGGAAGTTATTGGGGTTGATATAAATGAAAATAGAATCAAAGATTGTGAAGATTTTACCAGGGCAGTTAAAATTGAAAACTTGAGATTTGAAATCGCCGACCTTACAAAGTTAAATTTTTCAGATAAGTTTGATCTCATTCTTGCTATTGATGTGATGGAACATATTAAAAATGATGAAACAGTTTTTGAAAATTTTTACAAAGCCATGAGAAAAAATGGATTGTTGATAATAAGCACGCCGTCAAATCTTGGAGGGTCGGATGTTCATTCAGATGAAGAGGAAAGTTTTATTGAAGAACATGTCAGAAGTGGATATGAAGCAGATGAAATTAAATCTAAACTTGAAAAGGCGGGATTTAAAAATATAACCCTGAAATACAGTTATGGAAGATGGGGGAATTTATCGTGGAAACTTATGGTGAAAATTCCGATCCTTTTGCTTGGGAAAAGTTTTATTTTTGTCGTGCTTCTTCCTTTGTATTATCTCGTAATTTCTGGTGTGGGATTTTTTCTGATGTGGCTTGATACAAAGGTTGAAAATAGGAAGGGGACTGGTTTAATTGTCACTGCGAGAAAATAAATTTATATCCTTCCAAATTTTCTGTCAAGCTCTTCAATTGGAATTTTAACTATTATCGGTCTCCCGTGTGGGCACACATATGGATTTCGTGTAAGGAAGAGTTGATCAATGAGAACTTGGATTTCTTCTGGGGTCAATTTATCTCCTGCTTTGATCGCTGTTTTGCAAGCGAACGCTTTTGCAAGATTTTCACGAACACTTAAATTTGGTTCGGCATTTGAATTTTCTCTGTAAAGTTCAATTATCTCCAGAAAAATTTTTTTCTCCGAGCCCTGTTTGACTTCTGGTGGAACTCCGTAAAGTATTATTGTACTTTTTCCGAAAATTCGCAGGTCAAATCCCAAACTTTCAAGGTGCTCTTTAATTTCTTTAACAACTGCCATGTCTGCTGGCGTGACTTCAATTGTTTGAGGAAAGAGAAGTTGTTGCGTGAATGGGGATCTTGAATTTAAACTGTCAAGCGCCCTTTCGTAAAGAATTCTCTCATGAGCGACATGCTGATCAATTATCATTATCCCAGTTTTAATTTGGGCAATTATATATTTATTATGGATTTGCATAAAGGAGATTCCTTCTTCGCCTCTTTCCTCTACTGATTGTGAGATTGCAGATTGAATTTCTTGAGAAATTTTTTCAACCTTTTTGATATCTTCCTTCGCTTGAATTGCAGTCATTGCTTCTGGAAAAGAAGAAGTTAAAAATTCAAGTGAATATTGTTGCTCTTTTTGAATTTTCTCTTTAATTGGTTCGGTTAAGTTTATTAACTTTTGTTTTATCTCTTCAATTTCCGAAGGTGGATGGAGTTTAATTCCGCCAGATGGCTCAATTTCAATTTCAGGGATTAAATTGAACTTTGATAGCGAGTGTTTCACAACTGCACGAACAAAGTTGTAAATTCCTTGTTCATCGTCAAATTTAACCTCAAGTTTTGATGGGTGGACATTTATATCAACATGCCTTGGGTCAATCAGGATCATCAAAATAAATGACGGGAAATTCCCTTTATCAATGAGATGCTCGTAGGCATTGTAGACTGCGTGATTTATGGAGCGATTTATTATATATCTTCTGTTAAGAAAGATAAATTGATCAGCTTTTGTCTTTCTTGAAAATTCTGGTTTGCTTATGAATCCATATATGCTTACATATTCAGTTTTCTCGTCTACAGGGATTAGAGTTTTAAAAAATTCATCGCCAAAAATTTGTTTTATTCTTGTTTCAAAATCAGTTGCTTCAAATTTTGAGATTAATTCGTCATCGCTTATGAGTTCAAAGGATATTTCGGGATAGGCTATAGCGAACCTTATGAAAGCCTCATAAGCATGTTTGAATTCTGTGTAATTGCTTTTTAAAAAGTTTCTCCTTGCTGGGGTATTGAAGAAAAGATTTTTAACCGCAATTGATGTTCCAATTGGATGCGATGTTTTTGAAATCTCAATTATTTTTCCGCCTTCTATCTTAACAAGCGTTGCAAGTTCATCTTCTTGTGTTCTTGTTTTCATTTCAACCTGGGCAACAGCTGCGATTGATGCAAGGGCTTCTCCCCTGAAGCCAAGCGTTCGTATGTTTTCAAGGTCTTCATATGTTTCAATTTTGCTTGTTGCGTGTCTTTCAAAGGCAATAACTGCATCGTCCTCGCTCATCCCGCAACCATCATCAATCACTTGAACAAGTGCTTTCCCAGCGTCTTTTAAAATTACGGTTATATTTTTTGCTCCTGCATCAATTGAGTTTTCAATCAATTCTTTAACTACGGATTCGGGTCTTTGTATGACTTCACCAGCTGCAATTTTGCTTGCTATTTCTTCAGGTAAAATTTTTATCCTTCCCATTTTCAAGTATTATAGAAGTTTTCAATTCTTGCCATCCAAAAAAGATGAAACAATTCATCATGAATCTTTTACCTTACAGCGTTCCTGATAACACAAGATAAAGATAAAAGACAATCCCGACAATTATTAGCCACCAAAGCAATGATCTTTTCTTTCTTTCGGAGATACCGATTCTCTGGATTTTTAAGCTCCTTCTCAAACGTTCCTTCCTTTTGAGCTCCTCATCTTTTTCAGGTTTGTAATACCTCGGGATGTACTCAAAGCGTAGATGTTGTGGTCTTTTTAAAAGCATAGTTTTTAAATTAATTTTTTTACGCCAAGTCCTGGCTCATCTGGAAGAATTAACTTTCCACCTTTAACTTTAACTCCTTCAAATGGATCGTTTGTTATCAAAAGATTTCCATCAAGGTCTGCAAAATCAACAAGTGGTGAAATTTGGGCTCCTGCGGTTATCCCAACAGATGATTCAATCATACAACCAATCATAATTTTCATATTCATTGCTCTTGCGGTGTTTATCATTTTTATTGCTTCTCTTATACCCGTGGATTTCATAAGCTTTATATTAATTCCATCATATGCTTTTCCTAAAGTTGGAACATCATAAAGGCGAATACAGTTCTCATCTGCGATTATTGGAATATCAACTTTATCTCTAAGCCATGCAACTGAGTCAAGATCATTGGCAGGCATTGGTTGTTCAACAAGTTCAACTCCTTCATCTTGAAGCCATTTGATTTTTTCAAGTGCAAGTTCTTTGGTTTTCCATCCTTCGTTTGCGTCAACCCTGATTAATTTATCTGTGATCTTTCGTATCGTTCTGATTATCTCTTCGTCGTTCTCAAGTCCAAGCTTAACTTTCAAAATAGGATATTCTTCAGCTTCTCTGACCTTTCGTTCAATAACATTTGGCTCGTCTATGCCGATTGTGAACGAGGTGATTGGAGTTTTTTCTTTATTGAGTCCGAAAAGTTTGTAAATGGGGATTTTAAGCAATTTTCCGATAAGATCGTGCAAGGCGATATCAATCCCGGCTTTTGCAGATGTATTTCCCGGCTCAATTGAATCAATATAGTTTAAAATTTCCTCAAGATTAAATGGATCATTAAACTTTGATAGATCAACTTTATTTAAAAAGTTTTGCACCGTTTCAATGGTTTCGCCATATCTTTGTGATGGGGATGCTTCGCCATAACCAATTACGCCGTCGTATTCAACTTCAATAAGCACAACCCAATTTGATGTTCTTACACCTCGTGTGATCTTGAAAGGGTGCTTAAGTTTAAGTTCAAATGTGCGATATTTTAAAAGCATTTCCGATTGTTTTTTTATTTTAAAAGTGTTAAAATTGCAACTGTAATTAAAAGCAATGCAAAAAGTTTTTTTAGAAGTTTTGACTTTGTCCTATAAGATGCGTGAGCCCCAAGTCGGCTTGTAAGAATTGAACCAATTATAATAGGAATCCCGGCTGTATAATCAACAAAGCCAAGCGTTCCGAGAGCTTCAAGTTCGGGTTTCCCAAGTCCGTTGATTACATAACCAAGCGTTCCAAAAGTTGATGTTAAAATTATGATTGAGCTTGATGTTCCGATTGCTCTTTTTATTGGGACTTTCATAAGATGGTTCATCACAGGGACAAGTAAAATTCCGCCTCCCACGCCTGCAAATATAGAAACTATCCCGGTGATGAAACCCCAAAAGATAGCGGAAAACGGAGAGGCATCGCTTTTATAATTTGTCAGATCGTCTATATCAACTTCTGAGTTTCCAGCCAAAAGCATTCTTAATCCAGCAAAAATTATAACAGCGATGATGAATGTCTTTATGAAACTTCCAGAAACAACAGATGCAATTTTACTTCCGACAAGAGCTGATATAATTGAGGCAAGCCCCATAGTAAATGTTAATTTCCACTCAATGTTTTTATTTTCATACTGCTTTATCGTACTTGAAATTGATGTGAAAATTATCGTGAATAAACTTGTAGCAACAGCAATTTTGGGGGTTAAGTCAGCTGGAATTCCAGTTCCCGAGTAATAATACATCAGGATTAAAACGAGGATTACACCACCTCCGATTCCGAAAAATCCTGCTAGGAAACCGGCAAAAAGTCCAGAAGCAAGGAGAAATAAAATTTTCCAGAATATCATTTCAGACTTAGGATAGAGTTATATGTTTTTTTCTCTTTTAAAATTGCGATCGCTATTTTAACTTGAACATCATTTGAGAGACCCCATGCTATTAGCTCATCCTCATATTTATATCTTGCAAGTATCTCGCGCATAAGTTCTCTTGCTATTTCATCACGATAAAGATTAAAGTAATCAATTTTTTGAGTTTTTACTTTGTTGAGTGTAAACTCAATTGTTTCAAGGTAGCCATTTTGATATCCTTGCTTTTTTGCGTATGCAACCGCTTTTTCAAGGTTTATTTCAAAACTATCTCGGAATGCGAAATTATTTTTCTCAACAAACTTTTTGAATTGTTCAAGGATTTGTTCATCTATTTTGAAATTTTCCGGCAGTGTTTTATACCTTATGGCGAATAAATTTGCAAATTTGAAAAACAATCCTTTCTGAGCGAGGGATTCAACGAAATCGCTTCGTTTTGTTTCGGGAACAACTGTATCTGGCATTATTCCACCTTGAGCGTAGACGATCCGACCATTTTTAGTTTTGTAAACCTTTTGCTCCGAGTCGGGTTTTGAAATGAAAACGCCATCAGGTTTATGGAAATAGTCAATTTCCTGGATACAGCGACCACTCGGGGTGTAATACTTAGCAGTTGTTATCTTGAGGAAGGTATTATAGGAAAGATAGCTTATTGTCTGGACGAGACCTTTTCCAAATGTCTTTGTCCCTATGATCACGCCTCTATCAAGGTCTTGAATTGCTCCAGCAACTATTTCGCTTGCACTTGCGCTTGAGTTGTTAACTATGACACAGAGAGGGATATCTGGAAGAATGGGTTTTTCATTTGAGTAGTAGTTTCTCAAGGCATCAGGTTTGCGACCTCGGGTTGAAACTATCAAACTTCCCTCTGGAACAAACTTTTCAACAACATCAACCGCAGCGTCAAGCAATCCCCCAGGGGTTATCACGAAGATCAAGTATTAATCCTTTTATCTCGCCTCTTGTCTGTAAATTTTTTATTGCTTTTCTCAATTCCTCACCTGCGTTTCTTGAGAAGCGCTCAAGTTTTATATACGCAATTCCATCGTCAATGAAATCATAATAAGTTATGTTCTTGACTTCAATTTCGGCTCTCGTTATTTCAAATGTAAGTATATTTTCAATTCCTTCCCTTGAAATTTTAAGTTTTATTGGCGTTCCAGGTTTTCCAATCATATAGGTTCTAACTTCGTCAAGTGATTTATCTTTTGTGGGTATATCATCAATTTCAATGATGACATCGCCAACTTTTATCCCAGCCATATCAGCAGGGTAGCTTTTTAAAACTTTGGTTATAACGATTTGGTCATCAAATTTTGATATTGATACGCCAATTCCTCCATATTTTCCTGTTGTTAGGGCGTCAACATCTTCTCTGTGTTTTTCATCTATGAAGACGGTGTAAGGGTCAAGTTCACTTAACATTCCCTTTATTCCTGCCCTCATAAATTTTTCAGGATCAACTTCATCAACATAGTTTAAGAGCACCTCTTTATAAATTTTTCCGAAGATATCAATGCTTTTGTCTATTTTGAAAAATATATCATCTTTTTGCGACTGAAAAAGTTCAAATCTTACAAATAAAGTTAGCACAAGAAGCCCGAAGCCAAAGAAAAAAATTTTTCTCTTCATTTTGCCTTCATTTTTAATTTTTCAAAAACAATATACCAAATTTGTTCGCTTATCTCATCAATTTTTTTCATTCCATCTATAATGATGAATCTATCGCTTGATTTCGCAATTTCAAGGTATCCATGCTTCACCCTTTTATAAAACTCAACACCTGAGTTCTCCATTCGGTCAAGGTCGCCGTATTTTTCTTTTCTTCTTCTATAGATTTCTTCAACTGGGATGTCAATTAAAAATGTTAAGTCGGGAACGAGCCCGGATGAGGCAAGCTCATTTATAATTTTAATTTTTTCAATCTCAATCCCACGACCATAGCCTTGATAAGCAAGTGTTGAATCATAAAATCTATCACATATAACAATTTTTCCTGAGTTAAGAGATGGGATTATAACTTCTCTTACAAGTTGGGCACGGCTTGCCGAGAAAAGGAAAAGTTCCGTGATTGGATCCATTTCTTTATTCTGTGAATCAAGCAGTATATTTCGTATAAGCTCGGAGATTCTCGTTCCCCCGGGCTCTCTGACGAATGTGATGTCAAAACCGGAGTTTTTTAGTTTTTGAATTAAAATTTCTGCTTGTGTTGTTTTACCGCAAAGGTCAAGCCCTTCAAAAGTTATAAACATTTTTATTTTTAAAAATTTTTTATTGAAGGATTACTTCCTTTCCTCGCTCGGCTGATTTATAAATTGCTTCAACAATTTTCATCCTATAAAGCGCGTCTTTTGCTGTTGAAATAAGCGGATGAAGTTCACGCACAGCGCCAAGGAAGTGTTTCAGTTCATTTTCATATGATTTCCAATAAAGTATCTCTGGCTTTTCTGTTTTCTCTGGCACAAGATTTATAAGTTTTCCCTGAATGTCTTTATAAATCCTGAATGGGTTTAATTCGCCTGTTCCTTCGGTTCCAAATATATGCAGATAGAATATCGGGCTTTCAAATTCATATGACCAGCTCACATCAATAAAAAGTGTTGCTTCATTTTTGAACTTTAAGAGAACAATGGCGCTATCCTCAACTGAGCGAGTTTGATGTTTATATGAGATTGAGTTAACGCTTTTAACTTCGGGGTATCCAGCCATCCAAAGTGCGAGGTCAAGTATGCTAATTCCGAGGTCAAGTATAACTCCGCCTCCGGATTTATCTTTCATTAATACCCACTTTTTATCATTTGGTCTTTTGAACCATCCACCTTTTACATAAAAAATTGACCCAAGTTCCCCTTGCTCAATAAAGCCCTTCATCAACATACAATCAGGTCTAAACCTTAAGTTCATTCCGACCATCACCTTGCGATTGGTTTCTTCAATAGCTTTCACAACTGCTACAGTTTCTTTATATGTCCTTGCGAGTGGTCTCTCAACGAATACATCTTTCCCGGCGCTAACGCATGCTATTGTCATCTCAGCATGAAGATTTGTCGGAGTTAAAATTTCAACAGCTTCAATTTCATCAACCTCTTTCAACATTTTTTCATAATCGGTGTAGAAGTAGGGGACATTGTATTTTTCGGAAAGCATTTTTGCCTTTGCCTTATCAGCATCGCACATAGCAACAATTTTAACATTTTCAAGTTTTGAAAGTATTGGTAGATGAACTGCTTGAGCTATACCACCGAGCCCAATTATGCCAAGTTTAACCTGTTCCATATTTTTATGAGTGTGTTTTTTGAGGAATTAAAACTTTATCAAATTCAAATGTTTCAAGGATTTTTTCGGCTATCCCGTTGGCGTCAAGTTTGAGCATTTGCCACAGTTCGGGTTGAGTCCCATGCTCAATAAATTCATCTGGTATCCCATGAATTAAAAATTTAACATTTACGACCCCTTTTGAAGCTGCATATTCAAGCACTGCACTTCCAAATCCACCACGAATTGTGTTTTCCTCAACAGTTACAACCTTATTAAATTTTTCAAAAATCATATCAAGAAGTTTTTCGTCAAGTGGCTTAACAAATCTCATATTTACAACCATTGCATCTATCCCGTATCTTTGAAGTATTTCAGCGGATTTTAATGCCGGATAAACCATATTTCCAATTGCGAGTATCGCTATATCGCGTCCCTCTTTTAAAATCTCGCTTTTTCCAATCTCAATTAAATCAAAATCATCTTTAAGTGGAACACCAACACCATTACCACGTGGGTATCTTATTGCTACGGGTCCTTTATTGTAAATCGTCGCAGTATAGAGCATATCTCTTAGCTCGCTTTCATCTTTTGGTGCCATTATCACCATGCCAGGGATAAGGCGTAAGTAACTTAAGTCAAAGGCGCCGTGATGCGTGGGTCCATCGGCTCCAACGAGTCCAGCTCTATCAATTGCGAAAATAACATGTAAGTGTTGAAGTGCGACATCATGAATAATCTGATCAAAAGCTCTTTGTAAAAATGTTGAATAGATAGCGCATATTGGAATGTATCCCTCAGTTGCAAGTCCTGCTGCAAATGTCACAGCGTGCTGTTCTGCTATACCGACATCAAAAAATCTCTCAGGAATTTCTTTTGCTAAAATGTTAAGTCCCGTTCCTTCCGGCATCGCTGCTGTTATTCCGACGATCTTATTGTTTCTCTTTGCGAGTTGGACTACAGCTTCACCGAAAACCTTTGTGTAACTTGGTGGTTGAGGCTTGTCGCTTTTATACATCTTCCCTGTGATTTTATCAAACGGAGTTACCCCGTGATACTTTTGTTCATCTTCTTCAGCAGGTTTGTAACCTTTGCCTTTTTGAGTTATAACATGAACAAGTATCGGTCCATTGAGATTTTTTATCTCATTTAAAATTTTTATAAGTTTCGCAATGTTGTGTCCGTTCACAGGACCAAAGTATCTAAACCCGAGCGCTTCAAAGAGCATCCCTGGTGTTATAATTGCTTTTACCCCGCCCTCAACCCTTGCAGCAAGTTTTCTTATTCTGTCTCCCATCCCGTCAAGTTGCCCCGTTAAGTCCCAGATAAAGGATTTGAGTTTGTTATAGTGTGCACTTGCAATCAAGTCTGTAAAATATTTTGATACAGCCCATACATTTGGTGAAATTGACATGTTGTTATCATTTAAGATCACAATCAAGTTTTTTCTCATCATCCCAGCGTTGTTCATCGCCTCATAGGCAAGCCCAGCTGTCATCGCGCCGTCGCCAATTATCGCCACAACCTTGTAGTCAGCACCGTCAAAATCTCTTGCTGTTGCTATTCCAAGCGCTGCTGAAATTGAAGTTGAAGCATGTCCTGCCCCAAAGACATCATAAATGCTTTCACTTCTCTTCAAAAATCCACTTATCCCTCTGAACTGTCTTATTGTATGGAAAACATCCCTTCTTCCAGTGATGATTTTATGCACATAACCTTGATGTCCCGTATCCCAAATTATCTTATCTTTTGGGGCGTTGAATACATAATGCACCGCAAGAGTTAATTCAACAACACCTAAGCTTGCTCCTAAATGTCCACCAGTTTTTGAAATCGTGTCAATTATAAATTCTCTTATTTCGCCAGCAAGGGTTTCAAGCTCATGGATATTGAGTCGTTTTAAATCATCTGGAGAATTTATGCTCGGTAAGATTTTATAATTTGTCTCGGCTAAGGGATATTTTGAACTCATTTTGTCTCTTTTAAATTTTGTTATTGAAATCTTCAAAGTCAATGAGTGTAAATCCTTGGGATTCGTCTTTTATTATTTTCCTTATTCTTAATTCCGCTTGTGTTAATTTTTCAATGCAATATTTTGAAAGTTTAACGCCACGCTCATACATTTCAATTGCCTCCTCAAGAGTTACTTGTCCCGTTTCAAGTTTATCAACTATGTTCTGAAGCTCTCTCAGCGCTTGTTCAAATGTTAAGTTTTCAAATGAGATCTCGGTTATTTCATTTTTCTTCGCCATAGCCTTTTACCACCCCTTTTATTATTCCATCTGATAGTTTTATATTGAATTCATCTTCTATTTTAAGTTCTTCCTTACTGTGAATTATTTTTCCGTTTTTGAAAACAATTGCATAGCCACGTTTGAGGGCAAGTTCTGGATTTACAGATTCAAATCTTTTATGCCACTGTTCAAAGTTATGTTTTATTAACTCAAACCTATGCGACATCGCAATATCAAGGGCTCGCGTAAGTTCGTCAATTCTCATCGTATATTGTTTTATCCAATCAATCGGTCGGTTGAAAGCATAACTTTTAACTATGTGTTCAACCTCTTTTTTCGCATTTTTTATCTTGTCCGTCACCAGTTGATGAATAGTATACCAAATATTTTGGATATTTTCAATAACATCATCGCGATTTTTCACCACAAATTCAGCTGTCCGTTTTGAACCTAACCCGTGAAAGGTATATGGGAATGGATTCG
>NZ_CZVH01000045.1:0-14913 GCF_001458555.1 Candidatus Kryptobacter tengchongensis
AGTATGAAAGGATTTGGTATGTTTCATCGCATGAGCCCGAACTTGAAGAAATTATCTTTAAAAATTTGAGCAATCTAATGTATTTTTCCATGAGAAAGAAATTTCTTGGGATAGAGATTTTCCTTTTTGAAAAGGTCAAAGGTTAAGGCTTTATCTATCAAGGATTTTATCTTCAAGCCTCATATAACCTCGGATCAAATGGCTTAAGCCAAATCTAATGGGTTCAGGGGGCCAAGGTATTACTTTGCGATTTACAAAAAACATTTGAGTCAAATCAGACTTTTGTTCAAGCAAAATTTCGGCAAGAAGTTTCCCGTTAAAATTTGTCAGCGATACCCCATGACCAACGCAACCCAAACTGTAGTAAGCTCTTTCATCTCCAATTTTTCCAATTATAGGAGCCATATCAATTGGGACAGAAACAGGTCCACCCCATTGATGTGTAAATTTTACATCTTTTAAGACAGAAAAGAGCTTCTTGACATAATTTTTTAACTCGTTAAAGATCCTTTCATTTTCATCATAATGCATTTTTCTTCCGAATCCAACTCCGACATCACCCCCACCCATAAGCAATCTGTTATCTTTGGTTAATCTGTAGTAATGAACGAGATTTCTTGCATCTTCAATCCCTTGTCTATTTTTCCAGCCAACTTCATCAAAAAATTTTGCATCAAGTGGTTCTGTTAAAACAATATATGTAAAGGCTGGAACTTGCGTTCTCTTCAACTGCGGGAATAGGTGAGAGAATGCGTTGGTTGCAAATAAAATTTTTTCAGCCTTTAAAATTCCTTTATTTGTTTTTATTGTGAAATGGGATTTGTGGCGATTTACTTCATTTACAGAGGAGTATTCAAAAATTTTCACTCCAAGTTCAAGGTTTAGCTTTCTTATTCCCCATGCAAGTTTTACGGGATTAAGCAGCACACATCTTGGTTCCCACCACGCCCCAAGATATAGAGGGCTATTTACTTCTTTTTTAACTTCTTCTTCCGAAAGCCACTCTATCCCTTCAATGCCAAGCGAACGTATAAGATTTATTTCACTTTGTATCCTTTTCACATAAAATTTTGATGTTGCAACTCTTAAAAATCCGGGTCTTTCGTAATCACACTCAATTCCGTTTGTAATTATGAATTCACTTAAATAATCAACCGCCTTTTCCATGTAATGATGTGCTTGAAGTGCTTTTTCTTTTCCAAATCTTAAAGCAGTTAAACTAAATGTCAACCCGAAGAGCGTCATACCAAAACCCGCATTTCTACCGCTTGCTCCATAACCACAGATTTGGTCTTCAACTATTGCGACATCAATTGAGTTATTAATCTTTTTAATATGAAATGCTGTTGAAAGACCTGTAAAACCACCCCCTATGATTGCGATGTCAACTTTTAAACTTCCTTCTAATTCGGGTTGTGCTTTAAATTCACCAGCTGTCTCAAGCCAAAAACTTTTCCTTCGGAAATTTTCCATTTCTTGATTCATTTATATTTCAAATGTTTCACCTCTTTCGGGGACGATCACATTTTCAAACCCTATCTCTTTCAAACCATCCGCAAGTTTAAACGATTGTTCCTCTTCACCATGAACGATAAATATTCCATTTACATGTTTTCTGTCAATGTGACTTATATATGCAAGAAGTTCGTTTCTATCCGCATGGGCACTTAAAGCATCAATGGAGATAACCTCTGCGTTTACATCGTATTCATCGCCAAAAATTTTGACTTTTTTAACTCCATCCTTCAACTTTCTACCAAGTGTATTTTCCGCCATGTATCCAACAATTAAAATTGTATTTTTGGGATTTTCAATGTTATTTGCAAGGTGATGGAGAATCCGCCCTGTTTCGCACATCCCTGAAGCGGAAATAATCAAACAAGGCTTTTCATATTTATTTAATTTTTTTGATTCCTCAACATCGGTTATATAATGAAGCGTTGAAAAGTCAAACGGATCTTTCCCATTTAAAAGCAATTCTTTCATTTCATCATCAAAGCATTCAGGATGAAGACGATAAATCTCGGTTGCATTTACCGCAAGTGGACTGTCAATAAAAATCGGAATTTTGGGGATTTGATTTGATGAGACAAGCTTATGAAGTATATAAATTAACACTTGAGTTCTATCAACGCTAAAAGCAGGAATTATAATTTTCCCGTTTTGGTTATAAGATTTAATTACAATTTCCGCAATTTTCTGTTCAACTTTTTCAATTTCCTCGTGTATCGTTCCGCCGTATGTGCTTTCCGTAATTAGAAAATCAACATTACCTATCAATTCTGGGTTTTTCAATATCGGTTTGTAAGGTCGTCCAAGATCACCTGTAAAGGCAAGACGAACTTTTACCCCGTTTTCTTTTATATTAAGAACGGTTATGGCTGAGCCAAGAAGATGCCCAGCGTCATAGAAAATTAAACTTATTCCATCGGCTATTTTAATTTCTTTTCTATACGGGAGACTAAAAAAATGTTCAAGTGACCGAAGAGCATCTTTGGCTGTATAAAGAGGCTCAATTTCTGGTTCCCCTTTGCTTTTCAATTTTTTGTTCAGATATTCAGCGTCTTTCTCCTGAATGTGACCGCTATCAATAAGCATTATGCTTGCAAGGTCACGGGTGGCAGATGTTGAAAAGATTTTCCCGCTAAAACCCTTCTTGACAATTTGGGGTATGTTCCCGCTGTGATCAATGTGTGCATGAGATAAAATTATAAAATCAATTTCTTTTGGATCAAATGGAAATTTTTCATTTCTTTCTCTTGCCTCGGCTCTTTTCCCCTGATATAATCCACAATCAAGCAGGAATTTTAACCCATTTGCCTCAATAAGGTGCATGGAACCCGTAACTGTTCTTACTGCGCCTATGAATTGAATTTTCATCATTAATCTTTCATATATTCAAGATAGGTTGATTGATGTGATGGGTCTGCGAGAATTAATTTTTTGTAAATAGCCTCTTTATTTTTTGATAACTTGAAAATTTCGGCAAGTTCCATATATTTTGCGTCAAAGAAAAGTTTGACGAGCGTTGAGGTGGGGTTGACATCTTTTTTTATCTTTATGATTACATCAATCACAGAGTCAATCGTTGCAAGTGCCTCATCTGTTTTCTTCTGAAGCAGATCAAGACCGTTGTAATGGTAATCATACATTGCTTTTCTGAAATTTGAATATTTAGAGTCAAGAAGTTCATCTATTAGGTTAAATCTGCTAAATCCAGATGTGACTTTTTGCCAACCTCTTGAATATCTTGAAGATTGCGCATTGGTGCAAATCCTGAATGCCTTTTCAAAAAATTCTGTTCCACCAAGTGGTTCATATGTGTCAAAATCGTAACCTATGACAATATACATGTAAAAATCAATCAAACTCAAAAGTGGATCAAAACGAAATTCATCATGATACATAGGTGCATTTTTATCATAGTAAAAATCAACTTTGTCGTCAAGTATTCTCAGAAGAGCAGTGCTTTTATCTGAATCGTAAATTTTTCTCTGTGAGCCGATGAAAATTTGTGCTTGATAGTTGTTTCCACTTGCAGATGTGAAGAAGATATTCAAGGTGCATTGAATTTTTTCACCACCGAGGTCAACATCTGTCCATTTGTAGGTGTTAATATAACGCTGAATTTTTTCGGCGAAATCGGATAAATCAGATTTATTTTGCGGTGGTAACTGTTCAAAATTAACGGTAACTTTGCATTCAATTTCCTGAGCGAGTGAAGATGATATAAAAAGGGTAATAAAAGTGACAGTTAGAAGAAACTTTCGGGTCATGGTGCTTTATCTTTTATCTTTTCCAGAAGCTCTTTAGCTTCCTGTCTAAATTGTGGGTCATCTTCGTCTTCAGTTGGAAGTTCGGCGATTTTCGTTAGGTGTTCTTTCGCCTTTTTATAGTTTTTGACTTCAATGTAAGCTTTTGCAGCATCAAGACGATACATGATGAAAGTTGGTCTCAAACTTATTGCTTTTTCAAAATTTTTTATGGCATCGTCATAGTTTGCCCAACCAAGTCCAAGCGGTGCACGGAATAATTTTGGCTTTTCACATAATTTTGCATGTGTTCTCCCGAGAACATAGTAAGCAACGCTATTGTTCGGGTCAAGCTGAATTGCCTTTTCACAATCTTCTTTTACTTTTTTCACAAGATCAATTGATTCCCATACACCTTTGAAAAGAGCGATTCTCCCCAAAGCGATTGCTCTGCGTGTGTAACCCATTGAACCATTGGGATTTACCTGAATTGCAAGGTCAGCGTATTCTTTTGCTTTTTCATACATCTCAAGTTGTTTTTGCTTTTCTTCTTTTGTTCTGGCTGGGAGATGCTCTCCAATATCAACATAAACTTTGCTCAATTTCCAGAGAACATCATAATTCCTCGGGTCAATTTTGTAAGCCTCAAGATATTTTTCTAAGGCTTTGTAGTTGTCAAATTTTTTCTCAGAATATTCATCCCCCTCGGTAATAAGCTGTTTCAATCTTTCATTTGACTGTGAAATTGCAAAGCTGAACATAATTATTAGCAAAATGAAAATTCGGGAAAAGTGTTTCATTTGTGGCTCCAGATTTATTTTCGCAAAATGTTTTCAATCGCCCATTTTTAATCTTCTAATTTCATCCCGAATTTTTGCAGCTCTTTCATAATCTTCTCTTTTTATCGCTTCTTCAAGTTGTTTTTGAAGTTCAGCAATTCTTTCCTCTTTTGAAGTTGGCTTTGGCGTTCGCTTTGGCGATGGGGGTTGAGAAATATCTTCGTCAGAAGCTAATGGATTTTCTTCCTCCTCTTCAATTTCTTCAGTTTGAGATTCTTCTTCGGGAGCGAAACTGGCTTCCTCCATAACTTCCTCATTTACATAAATTGGAACCCCACATCTTAATGCAACAGCAATCGCATCGCTTGGTCTTGAATCAATTTCATATGTTGCCCCATTCAATTCAAGGTAAATCTTTGCATAAAATGTCCCATCTCTTAAGTCCGTGACAACAACTTCAAGTATCGTAACTCCAAGCCCATCAAGTATGTTCTTTATCAAATCGTGTGTAAGGGGGCGTGGTGGTTTTATTCCCTCCATCTCAAGAGCGATCGCCTGTGCCTCAAATGAACCTATAATTATGGGTAACCTCCTATCTCCTCCAACCTCTTTCAAGATCAAAGCATAAGAGCTTGGTCCAGTGGGCGTTGCAGATAAACCAACTATGTCTACTTGAATTTTTCTCACTTTAAATCAGACCTCCTTATTTTTAAAGTTTTATTTTCCGAGAACCTTTTTCAATTCCTCAATCAAAGCGGGAACAACTTCAAATAAATCACCGGCGATCCCATAATCTGCAACCTGAAATATCGGCGCGTCTTTATCTTTATTTATTGCTACTATCACCTTTGAAGAAGACATTCCAGCAAGATGCTGGATTGCTCCGGAAATTCCAATCGCTATATAAAGTTTTGGTGAGACTGTCTTCCCGGTTTGACCAACCTGTTCATCATGAGGTCGCCATCCCGCATCAACAACTGCTCTTGAAGCTCCAACTGCTGCACCAAGAACATCAGCAAGTTCTTCAATGAGTTTAAAATTTTCGGGTGCTTTCAAACCCCTTCCACCTGAAACAACAATGTCAGCCTCTGTTACATCAAGTTTTCCCTTGGTTGAGGCTAATGTTTCAAAAGCAACAACTTTAAAATCTTCATCGCTTAAGTTAATCTCAAGTTTTTCAACGCTCGCTGGCTTGCCGTCACTTTCACCAGCTGAGAAAACATTCGGTCTTAAAGTGTAAATTTTTTTATTTGAATTGATTTTTATCCTTATGAAAGCTTTCCCAGCATAAACAGGTCTTGTTGCGATAACTTCTCCATTTTCAACTTTTAACTCGGTGCAATCAACCGCAAAACCGGCATCAATTTTTCCAGCAACCCTTGGTGCAAGTTCTTTCCCCATAGCTGTTGCGGACATGAAAAGATATTCCGCTTCAAGTTTCTGCATAGCTTCGGCTATGATCTTAGCATAAGCTGTTAAAGAATATTCCCCAAGTTTTTTATCTTGAACAATGAAAACTTTTTCAGCACCGTAATTCCCGAGTTCATGTGCTATATTTTCAACTTTTTCATCTCCAATGACGAGTGCATAAAATTCTGCTGATAACTCATCAGCTATTTTTCTGCCAGTTCTTACTGCCTCAAAAGCTGATTTCTTAAACTTTCCTTCCCTTTGCTCGGCAAATGTTAAAACTCTTTTTGCCATCTTTTTACATCTTGAATTTGTTTTAAAATAATTATTCAAAAAGTATTTTGCAACTTAAAAAAGTTTAAATGACTTTTGCTTCTTCTTTTAACAGACGAACAAGCTCTGGGACTGCGCTTGCATCAGTTCCAATTATTCTACCAGGTTTTTTCGGCGGTGGAAGTAACATTTCAATAACTTCTGTCTTATTTTCAAACTTCGGCGCTTCTCTTTCTTCAATAGGTTTGCTCTTTGCTGCCATTATTCCTTTAAGAGAAGGATATCTTGGCTCGTTTAAACCTCTTTGAGCTCCAATTATTATTGGAAGTTTTCCCTGAACTTTTTCTCTGCCTCCCTCAATCTCTCGTTCAGCTATGACAGTTCCATCATCTTTGATCTCAAGTTTAACAACAACAGTAATTGAAGGTAAGCCAAGAAATTCCCCAACTAAACTTGGCATTGCTTGATCATCGTAATCAATTGACTGTTTCCCAAAGAAAATAATATCTGGTGAAATTTCTCTCAAAACTTCTGAAAGTGCCTTTGCAATTGAAAAGGTATCTCGCTGTGAATCATCTTTCAGTAAAATTCCCTTGTCAGCACCCATCGCAAGCGCTTTTCTTATTACTTCAGCATTTTCAGCTCCACCAAGTGAAATGATAATAACTTCACCCCCAAATTTTTCTTTTACCCTTAAAGCTTCCTCAACTGCAAATTCATCGTAAGGATTTAAAATGTAATTAACCCCTGTTTTGTCAATTGTTTTACCATCTGCCCCAATTTTTACCCTTGTTTCTGTGTCTGGAACCCGATTTACGCAGACAGCAATTTTCATAGGTGGATTGTTTTTTGTTTTGGTTCAAAACCTTGAAGAACTTTTAAAATACATTTAAAAATACTTATTTTCCGCAAATGTTCCAAGTTAATTTTTACCTATAAGCAAAAAATCCGCCCTTAACATTTACCTTAACGCTTTAAAATGATTAAACAGTGTTCAGCTAATATCAATGAGTCAGGTGGAGATTGAAATTTAACATTAACTTTATTTTTCTTTCTCCCCAGCTAGTTTTCCTATACCGTAAGCTATGGCAAACAGTAAACATGTCTGAGCAAAGTTATGCCATGTCGCATTTGCAAAAATAATGGAATGACCAGTAATCTTACCAATTAAACCAATTATCAAACTCACAACAGCAAGAACAACCCCCGCGATGACTATTCTGTTCATAATTTCCTCCTGTTTTTAAGTTTGGATACATTAAATAAGTTAAAAAATAAAAAGAACAGTTTCAATAAGGTGGGGAGATAGGTTTTAGGGGGGAACTAAAAATAAATTTTGAGATGAAAAAGGGCATGGCTTTAGCCATGCCCTTAAAAACAGTTTTTACAAAATTATTTTAGTCGTTATCGCAAATCCGATGTCCCTTGAGTTTGCAAGACCCTTGGCTATTTCATTTTGAAGATAAATTTTGTCGCCGATTTTGGCTCCGAAAAATAAGCTCGCTGAGTATTCACTTTTTGTTAGTCTTTGTCCAGCGTAGCTACTGCTATGAACGCTTGCATATTCAAATCCAAGCCCAATTAAACCAGCTTCGTTAAATGTATAAAATGCACCAGCATGACCTCCCAATGTAAAATCTTTACTTTCAAACCCATAGCTTAAATTTGGATGAATTACATAGACAAAGTTTGAAACATAGAAGATATTGGGAAGTGAAACCTCAAACTCATTATTTTTTTCACCTAATTTCCCACGATGCTCTAAAATGATATCAAGCGTATACCTGTTCATAAATGAGGAGTAAAGATTATAAACTCCCCTTATTGCATAATAATCAATTTTAAATTCGTTTCTTGCTTTTTCATCAGAGCCGATGGAAAATTGAAAAGAAAAATTTCTCCAAAGCCCATAATAGATACTGCCAGTTGATAGAAAAGAATCATCCTGTGGGGACCTCAAACTGTTAATTGAATACTCTCCGTTTAACTCAAGCACAAGTGATTTAAAAGGATAAACCATTGAAGCACGTTTCAAGAAAAGATAAGTGTCAAAACAGGGATAAACGGTTGAAGTTAAAAAGAGAATCGCTCCAAGGGTGAGAATTAGTTTCTTCATAGTAAAACCTCAATTTTTGTTTTCTATTTGATGTTATCTTCATTAAAAAGATAGCACGATTAAAATTAAAAGTCAAGAGGTGGATGTTTTCTTACAAGTTTTAATGGAAATTGATCGGGGGGGGGGGGGGGGATTTTGGCGCGCCCGGCAGGACTCGAACCTGCAACCCACGGCTTAGAAGGCCGTTGCTCTATCCATTGAGCTACGGGCGCTTGTTAAACTTCCGAATAAATATAAAATTTTTACAAAAATAAAGCAAATTTTTCCTGGTTTTCGCTTATCAAAAATATAAGGCTACATCAAGGTATCAACATTAATCAAACTTGTCCCGCCATTTTAAAAGTATGTATCTTTTCACATTGAGCGATTCCTCAAATCCGATCTCAAAGAGGAATTTTCTTGTTAGTTCAAGCTCTTTTGAAGTGGCTTCAAAATCTTTTTTTGTTTTTTCAATGATGATAAGCGTTCTATTTAATGAAGAGCGATAATTTTTCAAAATATCATACCTGCTTCTTGGGATTTCTATCCATTTTATCGAGCCTGAGAGCTTGCGATATGAATAAAAGGTAAGTTGTGGATTCATACCCTCTGTTGAATGTTTTGTGTAAAAATAGAATACTGTGTCAACTTTTGATCTATCAACATAATCACAAATTTTTTGGGCTCCATCAATGTATTGGCCATAGTTGATGAAAAATTCCGTTTTTAGAATCACGAATAAACCGGTTAATAGTGTTAGTCCTGTTGCAAATTTTATCATTTTGTACCGCCCGTGATAAGAATTTGTCTCAAATTTTTCAAAAATTAGTTTTACAAAAAGAGGGGAAATTAAAATCGCAATTAAAAATAGAAAGGCAATACTTAGCGAACCGAATTCAAATTTAAATTTTATTGTCTCTTTGACAGCGTCTCTTAAGTTTTGGCTTGATGACCACAAAAGTGAAATTAAAAGGGTTGAGATTGAAACGATATTTTTCTCTTTCAAAGCTTTAACAAAGTAAACCCCAGCAATTGTCACAGCAGGCACAAAAAGGGGAAGAACATAAGTTGGTATCTTTGTTTTTGAAAGTGAAGTTATAAAAAACATACTCCAAAACCACGAGTGAAGCAATAGTTTTCTTTTATCAGCTTGTTTGAAATTTTTGACTAAATCAATGAAATCAAAAAAGACTAAAATTGACGGGGGAAATTGAACTATTAGTTGGTTTAATATGTAGAAGAAACCAAGTTCAGGGATGTTTTCCTCAACCCCTTCTGTTAATCTCTCAACTATGTGAAATTTGATGAATGTATTTATAAAATCTTCGCCGTGTTTTGCCAGCATATAAATATGCCAGGGTAAGGCAATGGTAATACCGATTAAAGTTAGAATGAAAATTTGTGATATAAATTCGTTTAATTTGATTCTTTTGCATGAAAACATCAAAATCAAGAAAAGTCCAATTGCTATTGGAACGAAAAAACCAACTATAATTTTCACCATCAGAGATAAACCAAAAGAAACTCCAGAGAAAAAAATGTAACGAAATTCTTTGCTCGTCAGGTAGTTGAGATAAAAGTAAATTGAGAGCGTTATGAGAAAAATATAGGGGATATCAAGCTGTGCCTGCCTTGAATAAAAATTGAAAAGGTAAATTGAGCCGAGAAATGGGGCAACTAGAAAACTTGGTTTAGCATAAAATCTTTTCTCGTTTATATCATCAAAAAATTTTTTTACCATTAGTTGGGATAAAACTACCGTTAATGAACCAAATAAAGCCGAAAAAAATCGTGTTGTAAATTCGGAGATATTAAAAATTTTGTAAAAAATCGCCGTAAGCCATATAAAAAGAGGTGGATGAGAAGACGAGTAAAGTCCACCAACGGCGTGTTTTGTTTGGTCAAGCCATTCGTTGAAATAATAAACAGCTTTTGCTCTAACCCCATAAAGGGATTCGTCCCACATCTGAAGTTCTTTAAAGCCAAGATTATAAAACCTATGAAGTGAGAAAAATAAAAGCAGAGAAAAAATCAGAAAATTTTCCCACTTTTTAGCTGTCAATTTTTTATATGATGTTACTTTTCAAGAATCGCATCAATAAAAGCATCAGGGTCAAATGGTTGAAGGTCGTCAATGCCTTCTCCAACTCCTATAAATTTTACCGGTATTTTAAGTTCGTTTACGATTGCAAATAAAACTCCACCTTTGGCGGTTCCATCAAGTTTAGTGATTATTAATCCTGTTACACCAACAGCCTGGGTAAAGTATCTTGCCTGTTGAATTGCATTTTGACCAGTGGTTGCATCAAGGACAAGCCAAACTTCGTGGGGCGCATCAGGTATTACTTTTTGCATCACTTTTTTAATTTTTTTAAGTTCCTCCATTAAATTTGTTTTTGTGTGAAGTCGTCCCGCGGTGTCAATGAGAACGACATCAATGTTTCGTGCAAGTGCAGATTTGAGCGTGTCAAAAGCAACTGCTCCGGGATCTGCTCCTTTTTGTTGCTGAATTATATCAACACCGGCTCTTTCAGCCCATATCTCAAGCTGTTCGTTTGCAGCTGCTCGGAATGTATCAGCTGCACCTATCAAAACTTTTTTGCCACGAGATTTATAATTATAAGCAAGTTTTCCAATCGTGGTCGTCTTGCCAACACCGTTAACTCCGACTATCATTATGACAAATGGCTTTACACCTTCTGGAATAGCGAATGGCTCGGGGTTTTGAAAGGTATGAACTGAGTTTAAAATTTTACTAAGTTCATCTTTCAAAAAAGAAAAAATTGTTCTCGTATCGTCAATACTTTCTTTTTTTAATCTTTCTTTTAAGCCAGAAATTATCATGTTTGTCATGTCAACCCCAACATCAGCGGTTATTAAAATTTCCTCAAGGTTTGCGAAAAAGTTTTCATCTATTATTTTTGTTGTGCTAAATAAATTTGAAATTTTTTCAAGTAGATTGTTCCGTGTTTTTGTCAAACCATCTTTAATTTTTTTCAAATTGAGTTTATCAATTATCCCCATCCCAAAAGTGTAAATTTGTTTTCAGGTTCTAATAGAGTTTGCTTTTTTCAAATGTTCAAAAAATCTTTTTCCATAAACATAAAGTGAAATAAAAATCATCGTAATGCTCACCGAAATTAAAAGGTCCATGATTAAACCTTTTACCTTAAGCATTGAAAAGGCGATGACAGCTGCAATTGATGTAACTGTGTATTTCCCAATCTTATTTGATGGGAGAACAAACTTTATCCTTGAACTCAAATAAGCCCCTGCAGATAGAATTAATATATCGCGACCTATCACTATACCAACATACCAAGCTGGTAGATCACCCTGTTGAACCAAGCTTAGAACAATCGCACCAACGCAAACTTTGTCAGCAAGTGGATCAATTATTTTCCCGAACTCTGTAATTTGATTGTATTTTCTTGCAAGGTATCCATCTGCCAAATCGCTCAGGTAAAGCAGAAACATAAAAAACATTGATATAGCACGATTCAAAGAAAGTTGAAATCCATATGCATCAAAAAGAATTATACCGGGTTCAAGTGTTAGAAAATAGATTGTGGGGATTAAAATTATAAATCTGCTGAAACTTAGAAGGTTTGATATGTTGAAAAATTTTCCATTCATTTCAATCAAATCTTTCGGTTGCTTCTTTGATATTTAATTCGTGCTCGTATTTTTCAGGTTTTTCTTCAATGGGTGTTGGATAATTTCCAGTAAAGCATGCGGTACAGAAATTTAAATGTTTTGGAGCTGATTCAAGAAGTTTTTCAACGGATAAATAACCAAGCGTTTCAACCCCAAGCTCTTTTCTTATTGCTTCAATATCTCCATTTAACCTTGAAGCGATAAGTTCTTCCTGACTTGGGAAATCCATTCCGTAATAGCATGGATATTTTATCGGTGGGGAAGCGACTCTGAAATGAACTTCTCTTGCCCCAGCTTCTTTAATAAGTTTCACAAGCGCTTTTGATGTCGTCCCACGAACGATTGAATCATCAACTATGACAACTCTCCTATTTTCAAGCACACCTTTGACGGTGTTAAATTTTACTTTTACCTTTAACTCCCTCATATTTTGCTGGGGTTGGATAAATGTCCTGCCAACATAATGGCTTCTTATCAAGCCAATCTCAATTTTGACATTGTTTCCAAGTTTATTGCTTTCTGTTACAAATCCAAGCGTTGCAGTGTTGCTTGAATCCGGGACATTTATCACAATTACCTTGTCTTCATCTGTTGATTGAGGTGCTGGATGTTCATGTGCAAGCAATTTCCCAAGCTTTCTTCTTACTTTATCAACATTTTCGCCAAAAATTTTACTATCAGGTCTTGAAAAATAAATAAATTCAAAAATGCAGAATGCGCATCTTTCAACTTTCTTATCAATCCAATATGATTTTAAATCTCCCATTTTTATTGCGTCATCATCAATTACGAGAATTTCGCCAGGGAGGACATCACGGATATACTTTGCTCCGATTAAATCAAAAGCACATGTTTCGGATGCAACAACATAACTTCCATCTGGCATAATTCCAAGTGAAAGTGGTCTGAAACCATATGGGTCACGGATCGCAATAAGTTTGTTATCTGTTAAAATTACGAGCGAATAAGCACCTTCAATTTGAGTTAGCGCATCCTTTATTTGCTCAATTTGATCTTCCTTTTGACTTCTTGCAATTAAATGTAAAATGATCTCTGTATCGGTTGATGATTGGAAGATTGTCCCTTCTGATTGGAGTTTATTTCTAAGCGAGCGGGTATTTGTTAAGTTTCCGTTATGTGCAATTGCAAGATTTCCTCCCTTGTAGTGAACAACAAAAGGTTGAATATTTGCTTTGTTTGATGCGCCAGTGGTTGAATAGCGATTATGTCCAATTGCAGATGTTCCTTTGAGATATTCATTGATTATTTTTTCATCTTTAAAAACATCGGCAACCAACCCAATTCCTTTGTAAAAGTTGAACCTTGCTTTGCCTGTAATTTCATCTTTTTCACAGGTGACGATACCTGTTGATTCTTGCCCTCTGTGTTGAAGTGCATATAGCCCATAATATGTCATCAACGCAGATTGAGGATGACCGTAAATTCCAAATATCCCACACACTTTAAATCAATCCTTTATTTCCAATTCTTATATGATTTGAAAAAATCCAGGGTTTTCCACCAAAATAGGCTTCAACTCTGTAAGCTCCTGGCTCTCCAACTTCATATATTAATTCGTTTCCATAGACTTTTGTTGTTATTTCACCATTTCTTAGCAGAATTATTTCCGCGTTTTGTGGTGTTGTTGCCTTTAATTTAATTGGATGCTCATCTATTTCAATGTAATCTCCCATTTGGAAGAGCTTCCCATTCCTTTCGGCGAAGAATCTGAAGCCTTTTGGATCTGCAAAATAAGCATATGTCACAAAACATCTTCCATTTTCAATTGCTGAAAAAATTTTCTGTTTGTAAAGTTCAAAATTTTCCTTTTTACTTTTATCAATTGGTTCATCAATTAGTATATGTGTTCTAATACCTCTGAACATAACTTTATACGGAAAGATTTCAACCTCAAACAATTGCCATATTTTATATTTATGTCCATGTGCATCAACTCCACCGATCCCAACAACCTTTCTTCTCCTTGCTATATCATCCCAGCGCTTTAAAGTTTCAGGGTAAGGACCTTTCAAAGATTTCAATGGATGAATGAATCTTTGAAATTTATTTTCATGTGTTAAGCCTTCAACCCATTCTGACATGTGATTCCATATTTCAATGCCCGTAAATTCATCAACATCCCATTCATTCCATGGATATGGTGGATATTCTTGAAAGTTATTTCGTCTTTCGTCAGGGTGAGCTATTATTCCAATTCCGTTAAGTTCTTTAATTTTTCGTACATATTCCTTTGCTGAATTATTTGGATAGAAAACCTTGTCAACTTTGAAAACGAGATAATGATTTTTATCATTCGGGTCATTAAGTTCATATCCAATTATAAGCATTGTTTCCCCATACCATCCCTCGTAACCATCATGCTTTGGCTGTAAAGTGTTGTGGTCAGTCAGCATAACAAAATCAAGTCCAAGTTCATTTGCAGCTTTTGCAATTTCGGGTATTGTTCCTGTACCGTCTGAATAGGTGGAATGAACATGAATTACACCGACGTATTCAAACATTTATCGAAAAATTTTTATTGTTACCAGATTAAAAATCAAAAATCCTCTCCAATTGGGGAGGACAGAATAAAGATAAAAATTAAAAAGAGAATAACAAAAAAGGGGAAGGGGAAACCTTCCCCTGATGAATTTAACGGAGATAAGTTTATTTTTCAGCGACAAATTTTCCAAGCAGTATGTTTTTTTCAACAATGTCATCTGTTTTGACTATTTCTACTCCTTCAGATCTCCATTTTTCAATAAGTTGCTTTCCACGATCTTCATATATTGGTTTAACTGCATCTTCAACAAGATAAATTTTATATTTTTTTCTTTTCAAGAATCCTTCAATTGCGTAGGCATCACATACATCAAGAGCTACACCGAAGACGACAATTTCTTTCGGATTTATGAGATCAAGAACGGGATCAACATTTGGATTTGAG
>NZ_CZVH01000046.1:0-14421 GCF_001458555.1 Candidatus Kryptobacter tengchongensis
AGCGGGGTATTATAAAGAAGGAGCGAATTACCCGGAGGTTAGATTTGAAACACAACCAGTTATTATGACATCAAACGAAGCGAGCGTAAAAAATTCCGCAGGAGCATTTTCCACGCAGTATTATATGTTCATTTGGCGAAATGACACAGTGGTTGCTGTGATTTCAAATGTAAATTTAAATTCTGGGTTTGCTCGCTCTGAAGATGAATTCATTTTCCAGTATCACATAACCACTGGAACCTATAGCGAAGGTTATACATCGCTTGGAAATGGTTTAAGGGTAAAGTTAATTGTTCCAGATTTTGATAATTGGGGGAATTTAAATATCTTAAATTTGCAAGTTGCATTTGTCAAAGATAGAAATGTTTTCCCAAATCCTTTTTATGCGGATGGGATTGAAAAAATTTTGATCCCTGTTGATTCTGGAGCTGATGAAGTTGAATTAAAAATTTTCACCGTTGGACTTGACCTTGTGTATTCGGAAAAGTTGAAACCCGAATTTAATTTCGGAAATTATTTTGTGAGCTGGAATGGGAGAAATAATCTCGGTCAACTTGTGAAAAGCGGGGTTTATATTTATTTCGTTAATTCAGGTGGAAGTGAAAAGACCGGTAAGTTCGTTTTGATAAGAAAATGAATCAAATTTGATTTTCAAGTGGAATTCAAATTGATAGGAAATAACATAAGGAAAAGTTTTGGGCGTTTGCTTGTTTTTGAGTCGGTAAATTTTGAGCTTGGTGTTGGCTCATCCCTTGCTATTGCTGGAAGGAATGGTTCTGGGAAATCAACACTTGTCAAGATAATCGCAGGTCTTTTGAGCCCAAGCTCTGGTGAAGTAATTTATCAAATTGATGGTAAAAAGATAGATAAAATTGACTGGTTTAAATATGTTGGATTTGTTGCTCCTTACCTGCAGATTTATGATGAATTCACGGGATATGAAAATCTTGAAATACTTGCAAGGATAAGGGGTTTGAAAAATTATAAAGAAAAAATTGAAGATGTTTTAAAGCGTGTAAACCTTTACTCTCGCCGTTATGATCTTGTCCGTGGCTATTCTTCCGGGATGAAACAGCGCTTGAAATATGCTTGTGCGCTTCTTCATGAGCCTATTCTCTTAATACTTGATGAACCAACATCAAACCTTGACATAGAAGGGGTTGAGATGGTTTGGGCTATAGCTGAGGAACAAAAGAAAAAAGGAATTTTGATCGTTGCAACTAATGAACCAGAAGAGCTTCAAATGTGTGATGATGTTATAAATCTTGATGAATTAAAACAAAGGGTAAGAAATCAAATTGTTAGGTAGCATCTGGGCAATTTTTTTGAAGGATTTAAAGTCGGAGCTGAGAACAAGGTATGCTTTAAATGCTTTGATCATGTTTGTTGTTGTTACTATTTCAATGATCTTATTTGCAACTGCTGGTGAGATCATAAGTGCTGAGTTGCTTTCGGGATTGCTTTGGGTTGTGATATTTTTCTCTGCCATGTCAGGGCTTTCAAGAACATTTGTAAGTGAAGAAGATAGGGGAACTGTTATCTTTCTCCAGCTTGCGACACGACCAAGCGTTGTATATTTTGGTAAGTTGCTTTTCAATCTTGTTCTAATTTTTGGGATCAATTTTTTTGTCGTCATAGCTTATCTTTTAACCATGGAAAATTTTAAAATTAAAAGCTTTGATGTCTTCCTTGTTGGGTTGATTCTTGGAGGCGTGGGGCTTGCTTCGGCGTCAACGATAATTGCAGCGATAATTGCGAAGGCGAACACAAAAGGGACACTTTATCCGGTGCTTTCTTTTCCAGTGCTTTTACCTCTTTTGATAACAGCGATAAATATAACCCAACTTTCAACTCAAGGAACCACTCTTACTGAAACCGCAGGGCATTTAAGGATTTTAATCTCTTATTTTTTTGTTGTTATAATCGCATCGTACCTTTTATTTGATTACATTTGGAAGGAATAAGTTATGTGTCAGTTTTGTTTTACTTATTGAGTGAGTGTTGAGAATTTGGACACAAGGTGTCCTGAATTGTGTATAGTTGAATAAAAATCAATCTTTTTATTTCTGGCACATGGATTGATATTTGAAATTTAAATGAAAATAAACCAAAAGAGAAAAACTTAATGATTTGGAAAATTTTGCTTAGCTTATATATTGGAGTGATCACAGTCCTTGCATTTATAATTCCAATTGGATTTATCCCCGGGCTTGGGGAAAGGGCAAGAATAATTTTCCTTCATGTGCCTTCTGCGTGGTTAAGTGTAATTGCTTTTTTTGTGTCTATGCTTTATGGAATTCGTTATCTTAAGTCAAAAGATATATACAATGACATTAAATCTGTTGCTTCTGCAGAAATTGGATTTTTGTTTTGCTTCATCACCACTATAACTGGTTCAATCTGGGCGAAATTTAACTGGGGTTCTTTTTGGAATTGGGATCCACGTGAGACATCAATTTTTGTCCTTCTTTTGATTTATGGGGCTTATTTTGTTTTAAGGTCTGCAATTGAGATTGAAGAAAGGAAAGCAACGCTTTCAGCAGTTTATTCAATAATTGCTTTTGTTACGGTTCCATTCTTTATTTTCATTATGCCGAGAATTATGCCAGGTCTTCATCCGGGTTCAAAGGGTGACCCTGAAGGAGCTGGACCAGTTGTGAGTTTCAAGATGGACCCAAATATGAGGATTCTTTTCTTTGCTTCTTTAATCGGGTTTACGCTTGTATATTTATGGATTTTCAGTCTTCGTTCAAGAACGGAGATTTTGAAAATTAAAATTGAAAACAAAATATATCGGGAGGTTCAAAGTTGAGCATTTATGAATTTCTTGAGAAGAACTCAATCTATCTTGTTTTAATTATCGCTTTAATTGTTTGGCTATTTGTCTTTGCTTATCTTATAAGGGTTGATGTTAAGTTGAAAAAGCTTGAGGATGAATTTTCAAAGCTTGAAAACAAAGAGGAGGTTGAAAGATGAAGCTTAAAATTGTTGTTGGTTCTGTTTTAATTGCCGGTTTTATAATTTTTGGGGCTTACTCATTCATGGAAAGCAATGTTAAGTATGTGACTATAGAAGAAGCGAAAAAGACGGCAAAAAAAGTTCAAATCGTTGGTGAATGGGTTAGGGAAAAGGAAAGTTATTATGATGCGAGCACAAATCAGTTCGTTTTTTATCTCAAGGATGATAATGGAGATATTGTTAAAGTTGTTCATCATGGTGCAAAACCAAATAATTTTGAGATCGCATCCCATGTCGTTGTAAAAGGTCATTATGTGAATGGGGTTTTTGAATCTAAAGAGATTCTGACGAAGTGTCCATCAAAATATCAATCTGCAGATGCATTGAAACAATATAAATAAAAATTAAATTTTGGTGTGAAAAATGTTAGGCAGAATTTTAATATATATTGCTTTTATGACTGCTCTCTTTGCGACAATTGCCTATTATCTTTCATATAGAGGGCGAAAACATTTGATTGAAAAGGCAAGGTTAAGCTATCACATATCAGCAATTACAGTAATACTTGCCTCTGCCTTTCTGCTATATTTGATTTTAACGCATCAATTTCAATATACGTATGTCTGGAGTTATAGCTCAACTGATTTGTCAACGCCACTTCTAATTTCAACTTTTTATGCTGGTCAGGAAGGAAGTTTTATGTTATGGACTTTTTATACTGCAATACTTGGGTTATTTTTAATGAGCTATGCAAGGCGTAATGGATATGAACCGGAAGTTATGAGCATTTACTCACTTGTTAAGGTTTTTCTATTGCTGATTTTAATTGTTAAGAGTCCATTTGAGTATGTGTGGGAAACATGGCCTGGTCAAGTTCATGAAGGTTTTATCCCGCCGGAAGGACGAGGTCTTAATCCCTTGCTTCAAAATTTTTGGATGGTGATCCATCCACCGATAATTTTTATTGGCTTTGCTTCAATGGCGATACCATATTCTCATGCCATAACAGCGCTTTTAAGACGAGAGTATTTGACATGGGTTAAACCAGCGATGCCGTGGACGATTTTTGCTGCCTTAACGCTTGGCGCTGGTCTTGCAATAGGTGGTTTTTGGGCTTATGAGACACTCGGATGGGGTGGATTCTGGGGATGGGACCCTGTTGAAAATTCATCTTTAGTTCCATGGCTTATCGCAGTTGGAACAATTCACACAATGTATGTTCAAAGAAGAACAGGAGCTTTCACACGATGGAATCTGGGAATGTCAATCTTGGCTTTTGTCCTGGTTTTGTATAGCACATTTTTAACAAGAAGTGGAGTTCTTGGAGATACATCTGTTCATTCATTCGTTGATCCCGGAATGTGGGTTTATTCACTTTTAATTTCATTGATGGTGATCTTCACAGGAATAGGTTTCGGATTATTGTTTGCCAGAAGGAAGGAGATTCCAAAGGTTAAAGTTGAATCAGATCTCTTGTCAAGGGAGTATAATTTGTTCCTTGCTTCTGTTATACTTGTTATAATTGCTGGCTTTGTGATAGTAGGGACATCTTCCCCGATAATAACAAAAATTCTCCAGGGGAAAGCAAGCGCTGTTGATGTTTCTTATTACAATAAAACAACGCTTCCACTTGGGATAGTAATGGCTCTATTGATTGGGCTTGCTCAAGTTATGTGGTGGAGAAAAACGAAGCCAGAAGCATTAATGAAAACACTTGTATTTCCCACAGCAGCATCAACGATTTTTACCTCAATTTTAATAATTATTGGTGTCAGAGAAATTTTAATAGCTCTATTTGTCTTAACATCTTCTTTTGCTTTCTTTGTTAATTTGAGAATTGCTTATAAAATTGCTCGTGGTAATCCAAAGTATATAGGAGCTTCTTTAACTCATGTGGGGGTTGGGCTTTTCCTTCTGGGAGTTATCGCATCAACAAAATATGATAAAACTCAAGTTGTCTCACTTCCAAAGAATCAAACGATAAGCGCTTTTGGATATAAATTGACCTATATTGGGAATCAAAAAATTGATAAAGAAAGAGTTGCTTACAATGTAAAAGTTGAGAAGGATGGTGATTCATTCATTGCACCGTTGCAGATGTATTTCAGTGAATATAATCAGGGTGTGATGAGACATCCTTATATCTTTAGTTTACTGAATTATGATATATTCAGCAATCCCAAACTTCCAGCTTTCCTTGTCAAAAATATGCTTATGAACGATCTTTATCTTTCTCCAATGAGTTTGGAGAAGAGCTCTGGATTTAACCCGCATGCAACTGGAGATATCATTATACTAAGCAAAGATCAAGAGCGAACCGTTGGGGATTACACATTGAAATTTATTCGCTTTGATATGACCTCGGATGATATGGCAAAAATGATGGCCGGACAGGATTTCGCAATAGGTGCGGTAATTGAAGTTACATACAAGGGCAAAAAACAGCAAATCATTCCGAAGATTTATTATCGGAACAACATGCCGATGCCAGAAGCGGTTAAGGTCGGAGATAAACAGTTAACATTTATAAATCTAAATGTTGAATCGGGACAGATTGCAGTAAGTTTTCGCTCCGATGATGCTAACTTGCAGGTTCAGAGTGAGCCAGTAGAAGTTCTTGTAATTGAAGCAAGTGTTAAACCTTTTATAAATCTTGTTTGGTTTGGTGTTCTTGTTATCCTTGCTGGATTTATAGTTTCAATGGTCAGAAGAATATCTGAAGTAAAGGGATAACATCAATTTTATTTAAATTTGGGGGTTAAAAGATAAGTTAAATAAAGGTGTGCGATTTACGCACACCTTTTTAATTTGTTTTTATAGTTTTTCTATTTATCTTGTTAGGTGCTATCGTGCGAGGCTATTTTAGGGGGTGGGAAAATTATAAATCTGCCCCATCTGTTCTTTTGATTAAAATAACTTTAAAAATTTAGCTTTTAAGGAGAAATAACTATGAGAACCTCAATTTTTATTTTTCTAACTTTTTTATTCGCGCTGAACCTTTTAAATTCCCAAGTTCCAAAAATTGGAACAGAATTTTTAGTTGAAATTGGAAGTGATTCCGTTTTTGCACTTGCGGGTGCATTTGACAGCGAAAAATATCTTGTTATTATGCGGAAGGAATTACCAACAGGTGGAGCTCAAATAATTGGGCAGTTTTTATCAAAAGTTGATAACTCTTTAATAGGATCTCCAATTTTATTTGGGATAACCAATATACCAGATACTGCTTTAGAAGTTGGTATCCCACAGGTTGCTTTTGACGGTAGTCGCTTTCTTGTTGTGTGGACAGATGGAGAATATGGTGGAATTAAATATCGCTTTATTGATGCTAAAACTTTCCAGTTAAGCAATTTATATTCAGATTCAACTTTGCGATGTTATTTAAGTGGTGTTTCAACTCTTCATTTTAATTCAGTGCTCAATAAGTATTTTCTTGTTTTTGCAATTAAAAGCGCGGGTGCTTATTATTTAGCTGGGACATTTATACGACCGGATGGATACATGGAAGGTTCTTTTCAGATATCCAATGTTCCTGCGCGAAAAGAATATTCGCTTGCTTATGGCAGTTCTAAATATCTGATTTGTTTCATTAAAGAGACAGGCGACTATGACAATGAAGTTTGGGGACAAATAATCAGTGAAAGTGGATATCAAATTGGTGGAGCTTTTTTAATTGATGGAAGTTCTGAACCAAGCGATAATCCACTATTTGTTACTTTTGACGGGGCAAAATTTATTTGCTTTTTCCCGGATGAGGAAATAACCGGTTGGAAAATTTACGCAAGATTTATAAATCCTGATGGAGTAACTCAAAGCGGACGAATCTTGATTACTTCTAATGCTCATATTCTCCCTTACGCTGTGGTGAACAACGATGAGATATTGTTTACATGCACAGGGTTTGAATTTTCAGGAAATCACTTAACATCAAAAGTTATTGGTCGCTTTTTTGATTTATCTTTAAGTCCAAAGAGTGACGAATTTGTAGTTTTTGATACCCTTGGTATAAAAAATCCAGTTTCTTGCTTTGCCGTTTATGCAGATGGAAAATATCTTGCTTTTACGACAAGGTTTAGATTAAGCTTTTGGGGCGATCAACTTTATCTTACGGATGGAGATGTTTACGGTGTAACGATTTCACCGATTACGAAAGTTGAAAGTGTTAGCGGATCTCCATTAGAATTTAAACTTTATCAAAATTATCCTAATCCATTTAACCCAACAACTACAATTCGCTTTTCCCTTCCGCAGCGAGAACATGTAACCCTGAAAGTTTTTGATATCCTTGGCAGAGAAGTAGCAACGCTGGTGAATGAGGAATTAAACTCAGGCGAATATTCAGTTGTTTTTGAGGCAAAGGGTTTGCCAAGTGGGGTCTATTTTGTTCGCTTACAGGCAGGAAAATTTATTCAACAAAACAAAATGGAAATGATAAAATAAGAGGAACATATACTGGGAGTGCTATTTGGGGAATCTTTGTAAAGCAATTAAAGCTTGTGGGAATAAAAATCGTGCCCTTGATACTAGCATTTCTTCTCCCCGTAGCCCTTGATGCGCAAACACAGCAAAAGCAAAAAATTGGATCTTCCTTATCAACTGCAGTTAATCCATGTGACTTACTTACTAAAAAAGAAGTAGAAAATGCTCTATCTGGTGATTTTGGGAGTGTAACCGTTGTTGATGTGGAAATTGAGAAGGACCAGCCCAGATGTGTGTGTTGGTATAGTTATTATGAGGGTGGGAAAGCAGGACGCCATCACTCTGTGGGCGTCTATTATAGTCGTGGGAAGAAAGCTTTGGAAATGTTGGAGTGGGTTAAAGAAAGAACTCGGAAAGGGAGCACTATCTACGATCCAGAGACCGAATCTATTTCAAGTCTCGGAGATGAAGCATACTGGACAGGTGGTAATCGGCTTGTAGTACGAGTTAAAGACAGTGTGCTTGAAATATATCCATTGCCCCCATATCCATTACCTTCTAAAGAGATTGGCATCAAAATGGCGAAGATTGCAATTCAAAGAATCAAGTGATTTTAACAGATATTTGTTTAATCTGCTAAATTTTTGCTTAACATAGATTGGCTATTTAGCATATTCTCGGGAGTTGTTCACCAGCAAGCATATCAACAACTCTTTTCCCACCGATGATAGTTTTCATCAGGACAACTCCCGGATGTTCTTCTGTGATTTCGCCAATTATTCTTGCTTCTTTTCCGAAGGGATTATTTTGCATTGTTTCAAGGACTTTTTCTGCATCTTCTGGTGATACAACTACGATCAATTTACCTTCGTTAGCAACATAAAGTGGATCAAGTCCAAGCATTTCACAAGCTGCTTTGACAGGTTCAGGTATTGGAATTTCCGGTTCCCATATTTCAACTCCAATTTTCGCAGATTGAGCGAGTTCGTTTAACGCGCTTGATATACCACCTCGGGTTGGATCACGCATCCAGTGTATGTTTTTACTTATGGATAAAATATCCTGAACAAGATGGTTTAACGGAGCTGTATCACTTTGAATTTCTATCTCAAATTCCAAGCCTTCACGCTTTGATAAAATAGCTATCCCATGTAAACCTATTGGACCATTTATCAAAATTTTATCCCCGGGTTTAACTCTGCGCGGAGAAATTTCAATATCATGATCAATTACCCCAATTCCAGATGTGTTGATAAAAATTTTATCACCTTTTCCTTTTTCAACAACTTTAGTGTCGCCTGTGACAAGGAGCACCTCAGCTCTTTCGCATGCTTTTTTCATGCTTTCAACGATTAAACATAGATCTGAGATTTGGAAGCCTTCTTCAATTATGAAGCCCGCGCTTATGAATAGCGGTTTTGCACCTCCAACGGCTAAATCGTTTACAGTTCCATTTATCGCAAGTTCCCCGATGTTTCCACCAGGAAAGAAAATTGGATCAACAACATATGAATCTGTCGTAAAAGCTATTTTTAAACCGTTTATGCTTATTATTGCCTGGTCTCCAAGCTCTGAAAGATAAGGGTTGTAAAAAGCTGGAAGAAATATATTTTTTATAAGTTCACTTGTTAATTTACCTCCACTTCCGTGACCGAGTAAAATCTTTTCATAGGTTGAGGAAAATTTCATGCAATCAGGATCTGATCCTAAGTGTAAAGTTTTTTTAATCCCCGAGTTCATTTCTTAAAAATCCCATTTTTTCAAGGTAATAAAGCATCTCTTGAGCTTCTTGTTCGTTAAGCTTGCTTATCCCAAAGCCGACATGAACTACAGTATAATCTCCAACTTGCGCATCGGGTATATACTCAAGGCAAACGGTTTTAACAACTCCACCAAAATCAACTTTCCCCATTTTTAATCCATTCTCTTCAAAAATTTCAATTATTTTTCCTGGAATCCCAAGGCACATCGTTTTTGCTCCGCTTTAAGTTTGGGAGAAAATATAAATGGCTTTATCATAACCTGCTCCACATTTCCTGAATTTGTCTTAGAAGAACGGTAGGATCAGTTGAATGAGGTGCTCCTGCAGGATCAATGATATCAAGCTGACTTGCTGCGTTCTGAAAATCTCCAAGTGTGTAGTATGACTGGGCGAGGACAAGGCGAAGTCGTTTATGATACACACGATTGTCATATACGAAGACATAATTTGGATTTGCATTTAAAACCTCAAGCGCTCGTTGAATTGCGGATGAAAATTCATTCAGCGCATGATGAACGAAAGCAAGCCCAGCTTTTGAGTTAAGGGTGACATTTTGAGATGCGCTTTGATGAGCAAGTGCACTTAACAAATCATTTTTAGCAAGTTGAAATTCACGATTATATGCTCTTGACCATCCACGACCACACTCTGCTTCGGCTTGTAAACTATCATATCTTGAATTTGTCCTCGCAAGTGAAACAGCCTGATCAAACTTTGTGAAAGCGTCGTTATAATTTTTATTGCTAAACGATTGCCAGCCAGATTGAATTAATGATACGATTTGATTTATTGTCGCATCGCCATTTCCATTTAATTGAATTGTTAAAGGTGAAGAAAGGTTAGTCGCATTATGCGTAATTGAAAGAGCTCCTGCAAAAGCTCCATCTGAAGCTGGGGCAAATCTTACATAAACCGAAAGAGATTCACCCGGGGATAAATTAAATTGTGTAGCACCTTGAAGTGAAAATCCATTCCCGCTTACATTTAAAGCCCCAGTTAATCTACCTGTTGAATTATTCCCATTCTTTATTACAAATGGCATATCTTTACTTTGATTTACAGGAACATATCCAAAGTTAAGGGAGCTGGGCGAAACGCTAATGTAAATGGTTTCACTTGGTCCAGAGGGTTGTTTCTTGCACGATGTAAGTGATAAGAGAGCGAAAACAATTAGCAAACCCAGTGTTACAGTTGAAGTTAACTTAAAAAAGCCTTTCATTTTTTCTCCAAAATTTTATTTTGACAAAACCATTTTTAATGTTTTGCTAAATTTTCCAGCCGTTATTCTATAAAGATAAATTCCAGATGGGACAATTTTACCGCTATTATCTTTCCCATCCCATACAACCGTGTATCTTCCAGCGTTTTTAAAATCATTCACAATCGTTCTTATCTCCTGTCCGATGATGTTGTAAATTTTAAGTGTAACAAAGGCGTCTTCAGGAAGATCAAATGTTATGCTCGTTGATGGGTTAAATGGATTTGGGTAATTTTGATAAAGTTCAAATCTTTGAGGTATATCAACCATAGGACTGCTAACTTCAGTAACTTCACTTTTCCTCGTCACTATGAAGTGTCCCAATTTGCTTATTTCAGCTGTGATAAAATCACCTGAGTTTGAAACGACGGAGTTTAACCGTACCCATTGTGTTCCATCCCAATATGCAATTGTTAATTCATCTAATGGTATGGATGAAATTTTATTGGGGTCAAGATAAATTTTAAGTGTTGCTGGTTTGTTAAGCTCATAACCAATGGGGCTTAGCGTATAAATTTGACTCAATTTTGTATTAATTGATCTTTCAATTTCAGTGTTCAAAACATCTGAATTGCCAGCAAACGCAATCACATACAAATTGTCCCTGAGTGAATTCTTCCCGAATTCAACCTCCATTTTCCCATCTGTTGAAGCGATATATCCACCGTTTACCGATTGCAGAAATTGAACATTAAATGTATACGCCGTATCGGAATAAATGAAACCATATTTTGTTGTTCCTCTAACCCTTATCTCAATCGTCCCGCTGGATGTCAGAGTAATGTTATTATCAACGAAAACTTTATCGTTTGAATTTGGAACTGGTTGGAAAAGTAGATTAACAACATTTGAACCTTGTGTTAATGTCCCTGAAAGATTGTTTTTATTGAGCTTTGACGAACTTGCAACGAAGACATCAAGTCGCTCGCTAAAGATAGGATTTTGGAAAAACCCAACAATAAGCTTTGGTTTCGTCGTATCAGTATAGGCAAATGTTGCCCTCATCATCATATTCCAACCCCTTAGAGGAACGGTCGTTCCACCACTTGACACTGACAAATTTTCCATCGGAACCCATGTGTTTGGATTGTTTGGATAAGTTGGTCCAAAGAAAGCATAGGTATAATTTGCTTTCGTTGTGCTATCCATCCCAACATAAGTTCCTATGGTGTCATTTTCAATAAAACCAATATAAATTGTTCCAAGATTTTTAAGTTGCGAGGCATATGGTGTCAGATCAATTGTTAAAAACTGTCCATCATAAGAAGGTCTGTTTGTTGAGTAAGTGAATGGTGTTATGATGTCATTTCCTGGAAGACCATTATTATCAGCCCAAATATGGAAGTAGAAATCCTTTGGGGCATCAGCAGGGATGTTTGAACCTGAAAATTCCTGAGCAAATGCAGCAAGTATTTTAGCAGAAACGAGTTGGTTGGTGTTAACTTCTGGGATAAATTTCACAGCCCAACCAAACCCAGCCCTGTTATTTCCAAAACCAAGAAAATTCGCGTTACCTGCGAATCTATCAGGTATTCCATCATCGTAGGCTGTTTCAACATAAAAAGCAACTTGCCTCCCTTGGGAGCTGTAAGAATAAGTTGCAGATGTTGAGCCTGTATTTATCACAACGAAAACAACTATTTGCACAGTTGAACCAAATTCTGGGACCTCAAATTGTACCCCGGGGGTTACATCAACAACTTGTTTAATTGATGAACCAAGTTTTATGGCTTTTATATTTACAAGTGAAGAACTTGTTGTGAATGTTACCTTTAGTGACTCGCCATAGGCAAAGGCAATGTAATCAACAGCATAACCATAGACAGTTTGATTTAAAACATTAACATTTGGGTCTGTGTGGTAGTTTGCTTCTTTCGGTTTACCAGAAATTTGATATGTATATCCATATCTTGGGTTAACAGTTTTATCATTTAGATAATTTGCAATGAACCAATTTGTTAAAATTTGTGTGAAATTTGTTCCCTTACTCATGAAGACATTGTTCAAACCAGCAGTCCCGTTCCCGGGCTCTTGCACAACAAGTTTTAAAACATCATCTCCAAGTTGTTCTGTGTAATAAAGTGTGAAAAGGGCAGCTCTTGAATAATCAGCCAGAACATCTCCGCTTATGTTATTCCAATCAAAGAGAGGAACATCTGTCTTGGCGAAATATCTTGATGGACTTCTGAGCGGATACCCGCAGATATATTCTGCGACTTCTGATAATCCTTCGTTTACAAAAGTTGCTTCATCTTTATCATAGTTGTAATGGATTAAATGTTGATATTCATGGGCAAGGGTGCTTAATGGTCTTTGAGGATCTCTCGTGTTATTGTAATAAATCCCAGGATACGAATCAATATAAAGTATGTCCCTTTGGTTGCTTCCTTGGTTATTTGTTTGATCCAAAGAGAAGAAAAATCCAGCCACATAACTTCCACCAGGTTGCCATCCATCTTTTATATCGGTTATTAGAAAATCTGTTTTCCCATCGCCATCTTTATTTGGCGGATTCCCGAAGTACTGATGGTCAAGTGCAACTATCCCAAGGTTGGGATTTCGTGAAGCTGGTGGGGTTTGATTCTCAAGAGCATTTAAAATTGCGTCAACTTCTACCTGTGTGACATGTTGATTATAAAGTTCTACTGTATCCACCCAAACTTGAGTTAAATTCCCAATTGCTCTTAATTCTGCGACAATATTATCAAATTGGTTTGTCACGAGATTGTAAACGAAAAAGTTTCTCCGTGTTCCAACGGTATCGGCAGTTTTTAATGGCAATGTTTTTTCAAGCATCGCCTTTTGCATCAACGCATAAACTTCAGGATTATAAATTTTTGTATTTTCAACTGCTTGTTTCGCTATTTCATCATTGAGGAAAATTGTCGCGCATATTGGTATCCCAGGTTCATCGCTTATATTCTCAAGTGTTGCTTTATTTATTCCTTGGCTTTTAAGTGGGTTTTGCCCAAGTGCAGAGAAATTTATGAGAGCAAAAAGAGTAAAAAATAAGAAAATTTTCAACTTCATTTTGACCCTCCTTGAGTTTATTTTGATAAAATTTTAAAATCTTTAACAACTATCTTGCCTTTTTCCATTCCCTTTGTTTCTCTTTTTTCAACCTCAAGGATAACTAAAGCTCCCTGATTTTTCCAAAGCTCTTTATACACGGGTGAATTTTTTGAAATGATAAAAATTTTGCCATCATCAGTTTGAATCGCAAGCTCAACAAATGGTTCATTGCCAGTAGTATAAATTTTCCCTTTAACATTGAATCCACCTTCAGAGCGGGAAGATATCGCATAACATCCAAATATCAAAATAAGAAATGAAAAAAGAAATCGCATTTTAGCCTTTTTATCCATGTTTTTATGTTTTATGCTAGTACTATTTTCCACGGGAAAGAACCTTCAAGTTTAAAGTTAAGATAAAAAATAAACCTAAAAATATCAACTTTAAAATTGCAGGTGTGAGTTGTATCAAACTTAGATTGATAAGTTTGTAAAGAGCGAAGCAAATAAGGGTTGAGATGCCAATTTTTGCTAAGTTTGCATATTCATATTTTACGGGATAAATTTTTTGAACTATTATGAAAAGTGAAATCGCCATCACAAAATAACTTATGAATGTTGCCCAAGCAGATCCATAAATTCCCAAAATCGGTATAAGCGTATAGTTTCCAATTATGTTTGCAACTGCGCCAAGTCCAGTGATGTAAGGAAGATATTTTGTTTTTTTCTCTATATAGATTCCCGCTATCAAATTAACATAAATTCCGTTGAAGAGATATCCGATTAAAATAATTGGCACAATCCCGAGCCCACCCCAATAATCTGGATGTATTATGTGTTTCCTCAAAATTTTCATTTTAACAAAATCATCTATGAAAAAAGAGACAAGTAAAAATAGAAATGATGCTGATAGAACAAAGTAAGTCATAACTTTTGAAAATAGAGCTTTTGCATCTGGACGGTTTGCGTTTTTCAAAAAAAATGGTCTCCAAGCATAATCAAACATTGAAACG